>JANPLP010000375.1:0-1759 GCA_031426595.1 Planctomycetia bacterium
CCACCGGTCGGCGCGCAAACTGCGACGAGGATGCCATTGGCGCGATTGACAGGAATCAATTCGCTGTCGGGATTGAATGCGGCGACGGCGCGGACGTTTGGATTAATGTTGCCGGTCTCGCGCGAGTCGATGGTAGCGCGAACAGAGTTCACTTCGACGAGACCAATGTCGCTGTTCGCATCGATCAGAGTTGGGTAAACATGTTTGCCTGCGGCTTCAATAACTTCTGCACCTTCTGGAATGGTCGCTCCTTTGCCGATAGCAGTAATCTTGCCGGATTCGAACACAACCGTTGCGTTCTCCAGCACGCGTCCGGAAACGGTGTGAATTGTTGCGCCTACGATAGCGATTGGCGCTTTCTGGCGTCCGCCGGGAATTTGATCCGACGCGACTGTAGCAGCCTGGCCGGCGAGGCACAGCAGGCTGCACAACAAGGTTCGGAAGGCTCGGCGGATAGTTCTGGACGAATGTTTTTGTGGGTATGAGTTGGGCATGAATGTGTCCGAATGAGTTTGTGCGAGGATGAAAGTTTGCATAGGCTGAGATTTGCTAAACATTATTCCTCCTCCGCGTGTTCGCTTGACGCGTGTTCATCGTGGTGATGACCATGGTTGCAGAATTCATCGTAACGGACCCACCACGTCGAAGGATCCTTTTCCGATTGAGGCTTCTTGGTAGTCTTCTCACCGGACATCAGAATCTTCTGTACGAGTTGTCGCTGAAGTTTCGAATCCTTCTCGCGGCGTTTGAGGTCCTGTTCACGATCGAAGTACTTGCGACCGTCGATCCAGGTTTGTGTGCAAGCGGAAAGTGTCGAGAGTGGTGGCCCGTTCCAGATCACAAAGTCGGCTTGCTTGTCGGCTTCCAACGATCCTACATGTGCGTCGATGCGAAGTTGCTTGGCGGGATTGAGCGTGACGAACTTGAGAGCTTCCTCAGGTGCTACGCCGCCGTACTTAATCGCTTTGGCCGCTTCGTGATTTAAGTGCCGCGCCAGCTCATCATCATCAGAGTTGAACGAAACGATGATACCAGCGCGATGCATGAGTGCTCCATTGAATGGAATCGCATCGGTCACTTCCATCTTATAAGCCCACCAATCGGAGAAGGTTGAGCCTGTCGCGCCATGCTTGGCCATCGCTTCGGCCACTTTGTAGCCTTCGAGAATGTGTTGAAGCGAACCTACTGTCACGTCGTAATCTTCACAGAGGCGAAGAAAGGTCAGGATCTCATCCTGCCGATAACTATGGCAGTGAATCCAGCGTTTCCCTTCCAGAATTTCCGCGATGGCGTCCAATTCGAGGTCGCGTCGTGGCGGCAGACCGCTCGGCTTCGTAGCCCAGTCGCTTTGTCGTTGACGGTAGAGTTTGGCTGCTTCGAATCGATCCCGCATGATCTGCTCGACGCCCATGCGCGAAAACGGATAGCGGGGATTCTCTGTTTCGGGTGAACTTGAGCGTTTAACGTTTTCGCCGAGCGCGAACTTGATACCCGATGGCGCTTCGCTCATCATCATCACGTCATCGGTAGCACCCCAACGCAGTTTTATCACTTGATTCTGTCCACCGATGGGGTTGGCAGAGCCGTGAAGAATGTTGGCGGTCGTCACTCCTCCAGCAAGTTGTCGGTAGATTGTGATATCGGTTGGATCGATGAAGTCGGCGATTCGAACTTCGGAGGTGATGGCTTGCGAGCCTTCGTTTACGCCACCATCTGTCGCCATGTGCGAGTGGCAATCAATGATGCCGGGCGAGATGTG
>JANPLP010000376.1:0-1493 GCA_031426595.1 Planctomycetia bacterium
ACGATAAGCACCTTCACAGCCAGTTCGAAATTAGGAAGATCGCAGCACAACCTAGGATGGCTGGAGGAGTAGGTACTGCGGTCAGCGGCCATGGATGGGGTTCAATTCTACAAACCACTTTATTGCCAGTTGTGATCCAACGGTCCAGCAAGAGTCCGTTGCACACTGATGCTCAAAGGTCGCACACAGTTTTCCGTCAGTTGCCTCAATCTTTGTGAACTGCATCGTTCGCACCCAGCGAACATCATGCAGATTGGTACCGTACGCCGCAATTCCAAGGCGACACGTAACCCCCAGGGATCAACTGATGTCAATTGCACGCCGATGCCTGAGCATTTGCAAGCCACGGTTTGTGGGATCATGGTCACCACAAGAACATGCGATTGCATCTGAGTCGCAGGAGTTCCCGAGATGGTCGTCAACCAACCCCACTTTTTATTGTTCACCGATGCGCATTTGAGTCAGTCGAGAGCGTGTGCTGTCAGCGCCCAAGGTTTTGGGCGGTGGCACTTCGTCCTCGAGCGGCTGGATGGACCCGAGCGGCTGGAAGCGGCTGATTCGGAAACGGACGTGCATCGGGATCGATTGGCATTGCTGGCTGTAGTTCGCGGACTGGAAGCGCTTGAGCAACCGAGCCAAGTGACGTTGGTCACAACCAGCCGCTATGTATCGCGAGGACTTCGTTACGGTTTGAATGAGTGGCGTGAAGCCGAGTACACATGGGAACACTTTGGTATGCAAAAGCCGATTCGCAATGCCGACTTATGGCAACGCATCGACAGAGCTATGAGCTTTCATCAAGTGACATGTCGTCTCCTGCAATCCCCGCTTGCCCAAGCCATGGTCGAAACAGCAACGGAGTTGGACGAATTGACCGTGCTGACGAACCCACTCGATGCACCTTTTGATGTCGTCGCCGATCGAGCCCATGAAAGCCAAACAGCCGCAGCCGTCGCGCGTCGCGAATCGGCAACCGGACTGATCCAGCGGGTTGACTCCGCACATGGCTCGATCGGAATGGCGGGAATGAAAAAGAGAAAGCAACTCGACGTTGCAGGTCCTTCGCAAATTGGTACCGGACATGCTCTAGTGAGCGTCGCCTCGGTTCAGGCAATGGATGTAGCACATGCGATGGACACGAAGCACCCAATGGATACAGCGCACCTGGTCGATGCGCGGCCAGCAGCGGTACTTCGCGCCGCAATTGGGTTGGTCCACGCGCAGCCGTTTAACGGTAACAGCTCCTTGGTTCCGTTTGCCGAACCGTTAACTACCGGCTTATCTCAGACGTTTCGCAGACCAAGAATTTCCATCACTTTGCCAAACCTACATTTTCGCTGGGTTGAGATTGCGATGAATTGGATGCGATGGTGCCGTATGAGTTTGGCTGAAATATGCTTTCGGATCCCTTGGATCCGCCGCAAGAATGGACTCAACGCCTGGAATCAATCGCTACCTACCACCCCACGTTCAGCAATGGCCCCCACCTGAAG
>JANPLP010000377.1:0-5198 GCA_031426595.1 Planctomycetia bacterium
ACCGCTCCCCCACGCGAACTACAACTCTCCAAAAAAATTTGGCGTGAAAGATCGTTTTTCCACAGCTTTCGAAAGAGCACCCTACCCCGATTGCCCTAGCGATCAACTTAGCCAGACCTCTATACTCGACCTGCGAATCCAATGGCCCGAGGGCAATTCTTGAGTTATTCAAGCCAGCCTTGATTCGGCCTAAAATTCGCGCAACGTCTTTTTTGATCGTCCCGACATTCGCTTTTATTCCACCCTTACCCGCCTAGAGCCATTTAGTGTGAGAACGCCTGCGTAGGAACTCTAATGCGAGCGAACGACTCAACCGACACCAAACCTCGATCACGACTCGCTTCAGCGGCGATTCTGCTGTCGCTGTTAGCCCTGCTGCAAACTGGCTGCTTGCGTCGACGTTTGACAGTCCGCACCAATCCTCCCGGCGCTCAGGTCTATGTCGATCGCCAATTAATCGGTACCAGCCCCGCCTCCTCATCATTCACGTACTATGGCACGCGGCATGTCGAAGTTGTGGCTGACGGTTACCGTACGGAGAAAGTTCTTCGCAACTTGAATCCCCCCTGGTACCAGCTCCCGCCGCTGGACTTTATTAGCGAGACACTGTGGCCCGCTGAGATTCGCGACGAGCGCATCATCGATATCACTCTTACACCTGAACAGCCTCTCGCCAGCGAAGAGCTAACTGCCCGCGCCAATACACTTCGGCTGCAAGCGGCTCAAGGAATGGCTACTGGATTACCGCCGACAGTCATCATCAACCCGAACGTCACCACCGTTCCGCCTGGCTCCGTTTACCCTACTACACCGCTTGAACAACCTGTTGCACCGGAGAGTAACCAGCCGGTGCTGCCACCTTGGCAACCTGGACAGTTCTTCCGCAACTTCTTCCAGCCCGGTGGCGAACCCGTGCAGCGCATTCCAGAAGCGGGCGTACTTCCCGGTGGCGGCTACAGACCGACGCTCGGTTCCTAGTGTTCCGCAAAAGGAAGCACTGCGGTTGGCAAGACGCCAACGCGTGTCGCTGACGTACGTTGAGTATACTATGGCGCACCTCCCCAGACGCCTGCGAAACTCCTCTCGACTGCGAACCACGCTATGTCCGCCAACGATGGCCCTTACACTCCGCCGCGAACGACTTCGGAGATTCCTCCCACGGAAACCTACTCCGTATCGAAGGGAATTTGGTTGGTAGTGATTTTGTTGTTCCCGGTAGCCGCCCTCAACTACCTGGATCGACAGATGTTGGCAGCGATGAAAACGTCGGTAATGACCGACATTCCCAGTATCGGGCTCGAAGCGAATTGGGGATTCTTACTCGGCTCTTTCAAGTGGGTGTATGCAGCGCTCAGTCCCATCGGCGGCTACATTGCAGACCGTTTCAGCCGTCGCTGGACAATCATTCTCAGTCTCTTCGTCTGGTCTGCCGTAACTTGGGCTACCGGCTATGTTGAAACTTTTGAAGAGTTGCTCGCGACCCGCGCACTAATGGGAATTAGCGAAGCGTTTTACATTCCTGCGGCACTCGCGCTCGTGGCAGATTTTCATTCCAGTCGCACGCGATCGCGCGCCGTGGGGGTTCATCAGATGGCCATCTACGTCGGCGTCATGATCGGTGGCTTCACGGGTTACGTGGCAGATAGCCCCTACCTAGGTTGGCGTTGGGCCTTTGCGGCAGCAGGCATTGTAGGCATCGTTTATGCGGTACCGCTCATGTTCTTTTTGCCCGACGCGCCGCGCGATACGAACACGAACGGTAACTCGAGCGATCATCGACCATCGCCACGCACGGCCCTTACCGAACTGCTTTCCAATCCCTCTTATATCTTGCTGGTGCTCTACTTTACGCTGCCTGCCATGGCCGGATGGGTCGTAAAAGATTGGATGCCTGCCATCTTGAAAAGTCAGTTTGGTATCGGCCAAGGAATGGCAGGCGTCTCCGCCACGCTCTACGTGAATCTCGCGGCGCTAGTCGGCGTGTTCGCCGGTGGATGGCTAGCCGATCGTTGGATGCGCAAGTCGATGCGAGGTCGCATCTATGTTAGCGCTCTGGGGATGCTGTGCATCATCCCGGCGCTGTTTGGAGTCGGCAATGCAGCCACCTTGTCGATCGCAGTGGCCTTCTTAGTTCTCTTTGGTATCGGCTGGGGCTTCTTTGACTGCAACAATATGCCGATCCTGTGTCAAATCGTGCGTCCTGAACTGCGTGCGACTGGCTACGGCATCATGAACTTGGTCAGCATCAGTTGCGGTGGCTTCGCTGATTGGGGCTTTGGTTCACTGCGCGATCTGAACGTGCCGATCAACATGATTTTTGGTGTGTTCGCCAGCGTCGCACTCTTATCCGCGATACTTGTGCTGTTGATTCGACCGCGTGCGAACTTGCAGCAATGAATAAAACCCGAACGCAATCACTCGACTATTTCGAAAGCCTGCCGAGCAAACAGACGCACATCGCTTGCATGATTTTACCCGACCCGATTTCCCCTGTTTTCTCGCCAGTTTTCCCCTTCAATCCAACTTGGGAGGGATCGATCTGCAACACTTCAGCCACGCGACGACAGATCGCTTCGCGATGCGGAAGCAACTTCGGACGCTCGGCGAGCACCACGCAATCCAAGTTGATGATGTACCAATCTGCTGCTTGCACACGCACGAACGCTCGTAAGAGCATGTCGATAGAATCACGCCCTTTGTTTTCAACAGACGTGTCTGGAAACATCTCGCCGATATCACCGAGACAAGCAGCCCCCAAAATTGCATCGGTGATGGCATGCAACAAAACATCGGCGTCACTGTGCCCCGCCAAATGAAAATCAAAATCGATTTCAACACCCCCCAACCGCAGCGGTCCACCTGGTTCTAGTCGATGCGTATCGTGTCCCAATCCAATTCGGATGCTATTTTCCATGTATTCTTCGCAGACTGAAGTTGTTCGTTCACAGAAGGTTCGAGTTACATCGTAAAACGATTATGATTGAACCAACCGAAGGTTCACAGTGGAGCCTGCTGTAAGTGGGAACTCGAAGTGTTTCATAGCGTTTCGGACAGCCTTCGGAAGCTAGGAGCCTGGTGATTTGACGAAATCGGTTTTCGAAGAAGATAGCATTCGACCTGGGAATTCGCGCGAGGCATTTGTGCCGATGCAAACCAGCGATCTGGTTGAGTATCTTGCGCAGCATCCGTCGCTGAAGTCTGGTGAACAAACCCAGTTCCGGCAACTGGCGTCCTTGGTGCTTTCTCTGCTGCATCACCTTTATCGTCAACGTCATGAGCGACTAACTTACGCTTATGCACCGCTGGACCCAGATCGCGATACCTTGCTGTCGACCGTGCCCACGCCGGCACATCGCGATGAGTTGGCTGCGGAGGTGTTTTCGAAACTCCAGGATGCCTTGAATCGCGCTAACTATCGGCGACTAAGTCCCCAGGATATTCAGCAAGCTTTGGAAGCGGCTAGCCAGTGGGGCATTCGCATGCGCGTCAACTTTGGGACGCTACAGCGAATCGAAGTCTACTCACGTGGATCAGTGATCGGTCGTCGAGCTCGCCGGAACTGGCGCAAACTGTTCCGTCACGAACCGTTTGACGTGCCGCTTTACCAACGACTGGTAGTCGTGTTCCGAACTTTCGAGGAGCACAAATCCGTTGAACGTTTTAACTCGCGCAAGGTCTACTTGCGGATGTTTAAAAACGTTCCGCAACAAGATGTCGATATGATGCTACCTGCCAGCGGTATTCAAATGTCCTGGCTCGACCGATCCCGCATTGTTTTACCATCGATGTATGCATTCGGCATGACCTTATGGCGAGTCTTGCGGAATGTGCTACTGCTGACGTTGGTAGGACTCTTCAAGACTGTTGCGCTGTTCTTGATCGTGCTGTTCGCGATCGGCTTTGGTTTGAAGTCTATGTTTACTTACTCTGCAAACACGCGACGGCGCTATCTGCTAAACATGGCCCAAAGTCTGTACTACCAGAATCTAGATAACAATGCTGGAGTCATCTTCAGGTTGCTGGAAGATGGTGAACAGCAGGAAGCATGCGAAGCCATTTTGGGTTACTTCGTAACCGCCGTAGTACTTGGCGATCGCGACAACATCACGCTTCAAGACATCCGGTCGGGCTGCGAAGCTATCGTGCTGGAGGCAACGGGCAACGCAGTCGCTTTCGACATCGACGATGCGTCGCGAGACCTGATTCACCTAGGCATACTGAAGATGAATCAACGCTACTGGAAGGCGTTGAGCTTGCAGGAGGCGGTCAAACAACTCGATGCCACATGGGACAACTGGTTCAGCGTCTGATCCAGCCGCCCGCGCGGCATTGCTGTCTGCTTTGCCAGTTGACACTGCTTGGCAATTCCACCAAGCAGCGACTCACCTGCAAACCAAATTTCGCAACTGAGACCTGCGTTTAGCGACCGCGTTCTACCGCTTCAGCGCGGGCCTTCTTCATCGCCGCAGTTTCATTAGCCAGCTTGTTTTCAGAGCCGGCCGGGAAGTACTGCACGTCGTCATAAAGGTAGTATGGGCTAGGCAATGTTTGTCCAGCCACTGAAACTTGGCAACCAACTGAAGGGGCAAGACCACCTGCGAGGATCAGTCCCAGGAAGGCTAAGTGCCAAGCACGCGAACGCTTGGTATCGGTCATGAGTTTATCTCCTCGACATCCATCCATGATTGCACTTTGATTGCTGCTGCGTCTGCCAATCTGCGCGACTGGCGAATACGGGCCACTTGAGCGCGGGCCTGCGATACGAGCTCCAATGGCGGCATTCACCGCTGGCAAGCTCTACCGGTTCTATCGGTTTTATTGCGTCCGCTGTCCAGCAATTTAGCACCACCGTCCTCGAATTCCCGCAAGCTGGCATCCTGCGCTTCCCTCAATTGCTTGCAAATCCTCCCCACGTTGAACGCCGCCGGTTTAAACTGATACTAGCTCTCAGTCTGCCGTCCACTCATCTGGAACAGTTCCTATGAACCCATTTATGCTCTCGTATCTCCAGGCGTTTGCGTTTCTCGCACACCTGCTGATTCTGATTCAGTCCACACAAACAGTCTGGGCTCAATCGACTACCGAAGCTCCACGAGCCGAGTATTACTTGGCCCGCGAACTCTACGAGACAGGTCGACTCGCGGACGCCAGCGAGGGGTTTCAACTTGCGCTGCAGCGCTCGATGCGAGTCCGAGAAC
>JANPLP010000378.1:0-2279 GCA_031426595.1 Planctomycetia bacterium
GAACCGAATCTTCGCGCCATTGCTAAGTAACCGGTCGCAATGCGTTGCCGATTGCGTTCATCGAGCGTGTCCGCGGGCAGTAGATCGCCAGCCAATTGTTCGGTCAGAAAGCGGTCGTATGGCAAGTCGTTATTGAATGCCTCGATCACGTAGTTGCGATACAGGTAGGCTTGTGGGATGGGGTAGTCGGAGTTATCGCCAGCGGTATCGGCATAGCGCACCCAATCCATCCAATGTCGTCCCCAACGTTCGCCGTAGGTTGGACTGCTGAGCAATTCATCGAGCAGTTGTGATTGTGCGGCGCGAGTGTCGCCGGTGATGGAGCTCACTCTTACGAACTCGGCGAGCTGTTTTGCAGTCGGTGGCAAGCCAGTTAGCGTGTAGGCCACCCGTCGCGCAAGCGCGTGAGGATCGGCGATATCGACAACTTGCAAGCCACGGCTTTCCCGCTCGACTTGAATGAAACCATCGACTTTGTTCCAAGCCCATGTGGGATCTGACGTTTGAAAGTTTACGTTCAACTGCTCGGTTGAAGCGAGCGGTTTGAAAGACCAGTGCTTGTGGCGTTCATCAGGTTTCAGGGGCGATGGCTGTCCCGTAGTTTCAGGCCGCGTGTTCATGGCTTTCGACCCTGCCGCATCGGGCCACTTCGCTCCGGCTTTGATCCAAGCGGTCAGCGCGGCGATTTGGGTCTCGCTCAGCCGTGGACCCTCGGGCGGCATGCGGTTCTCTTCGCTGGTGGATGCGATGCGTCTCAGCAATTCGCTGTGATCGGGTTGCCCAGCTACGATCGCGGCAACGCCGGAATCGGTCTCTGCCTTCGCTCCTGGAAGCAAGATGGCTGATGGATCATCCAGCCGCAATCCACCGTTTCGTTCCTTGTCGCTGTGACATTCCCAACAGTGGTCAGCCAGAATCGGCCGTATGGCACTTTCAAAATTATCCGTCGCGAAAGTAGGGCCGTGCGAGCCCAACAGCAAGCCAACCGCGAGTGCGAATAATCTGGATGTAGTAAGGAAGTGCTCAAACATGCTTGTCACACTGTATTGTCGAGGGGGGCAATACGGGATTGGCTAGTTTACCATACACGAAGAGACGATGACTGAAATTCGTGAATAATCACGCCAGGCTTGGATCTCGAAGCAACTGCGGCATTTGCTGTACTCGCACGTAGCCCACGTCGGCTCGGGGAGTCAGCCTCAGTCACCGGAAGCGTTTAGCGATCGGTTCTTGCGAAGTGATTTTTTGCTGGGTGAACCGGTGCGAACGCACTCGGCTAGTGCTTTGTCCAGATTAAATTTTAGGGCGGCACGCTCAGAGGCTTTGCGAAGGGCGTGGCTTTTGTCGCTCAAATCAGGCCCTTCGCAAAGCCTCATGGCGTGCCACCCAAATACGATCGACCCTAAAACTAAAGTTGGATGAAGCACTAGCGGCACGATTCGCTTGGTCCAGCGGTTTGGTGAGCCAGTGGTGAGCAATTGTTTTGAGCCATTTTTGCTTTCAACTGTACGTTGATCTTGCGGGAAGAGACTGGAATTTGCGATATCGGGTTCCGGCAACAGGCGGCGATTCACTTGGACTTATCTATGGCTAGCAATTCACCCGTAATACTGCGATTCCCCGAGCGCCCGACGCCTGAGGCGGATCCCATTGTGATTACCGGGGTCGGCCTCGCAACAAGCTTGGGTTCGACGCGTGAAGCGGTGTGGCAAAACATTCAGTTGGGGACTAGCCGCGTGCGCCGCACCGATGCCAGCGATGGAGTTGGAGATGTGCGACTGCCATGTGGCATGGTGGATTGGTTGCCTCCTGGTTCCGATTCGCTCAAGTCACTTCAGTTGACCCAACATGCAGCCGCCGAAGCGCTCGGCGATGCTAGCTTCGATTGGCAGACGGTGAACCGCGACCGGTTCGCTTGCAGTGTCTCGGCGCAGTTCGGAGACATCGGTTACTTGTTCATGCCTGAGAACGAACGCAATTCAAAGCCGCTCGAGCAGTATGAGCATCGCTGGTGGGAAGAATTCTTGCCCTCGACCGCTTCGCATGTGATTGGTGAGCAGTTTCAGTTGTACGGACCGCGACTGTGTCATACGACTGCTTGTGCAAGCGGTTTGATCAGCACCATTGTGGCGGCGCGAATGATCCGTGATGACCAAGCCGACTTTGCCTTATGCGGAGCTGGGGATGCGGTCACAAAGTTAGTCTATGCAGCGTTTGCGAGGATGGGAGTGTTGGCTAATAGCGACGATCCAGCGTCGGCTTGCAAACCGTTTGATGTG
>JANPLP010000379.1:0-2192 GCA_031426595.1 Planctomycetia bacterium
GAAAGCGGCTGCGCAAGTGGCAAAATCACTGACTGTTTGGCATGACGCGGAACAGGTTGCACTTGTTTCGGGAAACAAAGGTGAGTTTTCCATTCCGCTGGAGACTCTTGGGATTGGCAAAGTTCGCTTGCAGGCGCAGGCGGAGCTCGAGAACGGAAGCTTACTAAAGAGCCTTCCGCTGATCTTGGAAGTGAAGCCGTGAGGCGACGATCAGGTTTGCTAAGGTCGTGATCATTTACTCCCAAGTACCAGCAACTTGAAGTACCAGCAACTTGAAGTACCCGCACCTTCTTCGCTAGATAACGCGGCGGGGGTGACTGTTGGGTGGATTCCTTTGGCGGTACACAATCTCTAGTGGTGCACAAAAAGCTTGCTACAAGATCTAGCGCGCCGAGTTTGCGGCTTCGGGGCAGCGGATGGATCGGATAGAATAGAAACTCTGAAGAAGCCCTGCCCTGGTTCCGCGTTGGAAGGATCGAAATGTCGTATACGGATAGCAAAAAAGATGGCAAGAAGTGGAAATCGGAGCCGAAGCGGCCTGAGCCAATTCTCGATCGGACTCCTCCCTGCGACATCTCTGCGGAAATTGCGGTCCTCGGGAGCATTCTTTTGATGCCTGACGTCTGCGATGACTTGGCGTTGGTGCTGAAAGCGGACGACTTCTACGACGACGCGAATCGCATTCTCTACCAACACATGATGGGAATGATTGACGTTGGGCAAAAAATTGACGTGACGCTGCTCGTTCATCGACTGAAGACGATGGACGATTATGAAAAAACAGGCGGCAGCGCTTACTTGGCTCAGTTGGCTAACGCTGTTCCGAACGCAGCGCATGCGATGTTTTACGCTGACATCGTCCGCAGCAAGGGAACTTATCGGCGACTGATCGAGGCGAGCACGAGCATTTTGCGGGACGCTTACGACGAGGCCTTTGAGGCCAAGGAGCTAGTTAGCCAAGCGGAGCAGCGGGTGTTTAGCATCCAAGATGAGCGGAGCAGTCAGTCGGCGGATTCGATCGGTGATTTGTTGACAGTTGCGATGGAGCGCATTGACGCTCGTATGCAGGGAACGTTTGCAGTTGGCGGTGTGGACACGCACTTTCGAACTTACGACGAGATGTGCGGCGGATTTCATAATGGCGAATTGGTGGTTCTGGCAGCGCGGCCTAGTATGGGTAAGACTGCTTTCGCCATGAATGTGGCTGAAAACGTGGTTTTGAAGGGACGCGTTCCGGTGCTGTTTGTGAGCCTGGAAATGTCCGGCGTGGAGCTAGCTGACCGCTTGCTGTGTTCAGTAGCCAGAGTGGATGGACGCAAATTGCGAACGGGATCGATTACGCAAGAAGAGCGAAAGCGGCTAGTCGAAAAAGCGATTGCAATCAGTGGTGCGCCGCTGTACGTGGACGATTCGCCGAGTCGCACGGTGAGCGAAATTGCGGCGGTGGCGCGGCGTATCAAGCAGCGGGAAAAAAGGCTGGGCTTGATTGTGATCGACTACATGCAGTTGATCGAACCGGATAATCCTAAGGACCCGCGGCAAGAGCAGGTCGCAAAGATCGCGCGTCGATTGAAAGGGTTGGCTCGCGAAGCGTATGTGCCGGTACTCTGTCTCGCTCAGCTCAATCGTCAAGCTGAAGAGGGTAAGGATCACCGCCCGCGCATGAGCCATCTGCGGGAATCGGGTGCTATTGAGCAGGATGCGGACGTGGTAATGTTCGTGCATCGAGAGGAGTATTATCATCGCGGGGACGACGCGTCCCAGTATGCAGGTCAAGCGGAGATCATTATCGCAAAGCAGCGAAATGGTCCAGTCGGCGAAGTCGAATTGACTTGGGAAAAGGAGTACACTCGATTTTCCGACCGTGCGCCCGAGCGACATTCCGAATTCGACAATCAGTTCCAAACACCAGGCGGGTTCTAAAGCTGGGTCAGTTCTGATCGACTGCGAGATTCGCAGGAGTGCGGTAGCACGCGATTAAGCGTAGGTGATCAAATAAGTGTAGGTGATCAAATAATAAGAACCGATCTACGAACTACCCATCAGTTGCGAACTCAACAAGCGTTTTAGGATCATTTATGCGTCTAGTGCTTTGTCCAGATTTAATTTTAGGGTTGATCGTACGTGGGTGGCACGCTCTGAGGCATTGCGAAGGGCGTGATTTGAGCGACATTAGCCACGCCCATCGCAGA
>JANPLP010000380.1:0-11024 GCA_031426595.1 Planctomycetia bacterium
TCAGTTCTTCACGTACAATGGCATCGTGTTCGCGCAGCCATTGAATATGTTCGCCGCTTGCCAAGCTGACTTCGACTCGCGAAAGAGGCTGTCGTACTTTCAGTTTGGAATCCATCCGGGCACTGCGACCGAGCGAAGCAATTTCACGTAGGACTTGCATCCGCAGGCCGAGCGGCGAGTCGCAACGTTCTGGGGCTGCCTTGGGGTAATCGCACAAGTGAACGCTTTCTCGCACGCGACCTCGAACAGGCTCCGTCAGCGTTTTCCAAATGGTCTCTGCGAGGAATGGAACGAAGGGCGCAATCAGTTTTGAAGTGGTGAGTAGCACTTCGTATAACGTCCAGTATGCATCGGCCTTATCCTGACTTTCCAGCGCGGTTTCTTTGCCCCAGTAACGATTGCGGCAGCGTCGAACGTACCAGTTACTGAGTCCATCGACGAGTGCGTTCAGTTGTTGGCACGCGCCGAAGCTGTCGTAACGATCCATTCGCTGAATGACTTCGTTCACCGTCGTGGCAAGCTCGCTGAGGATCCAGCGATCAATTTCGCTGCGCTGGTCGACATCGCGATACGAAGCGGCTTGAGCAAGTTCGTCGGGACCGAGCTGATCCAACTCACCGACGATTTCGCCGGGGCCCGAGAACTTGTCGATCTCGGCGTAGATACTAAAGAAACTGATTACATTCCAGATGCGCAACATGAACTCAGGGATGCTGTCGCGGATCGCGCGCTCACTGTAGATGATCGAGTTCCAAGGAGCTTGATTGGCAACAAAGTACCAACGCAGCGCATCGGCGCCGTACTTATCAAAGATCTCATTGGGACTGCGATAATTCCGGAGGCTCTTTGACATCTTGCCTGTCTTCGAAACATATTCGGCCCCTAGAGCTTGTTTAGCCTCCTCTTCCGTCAAGAAACGCTGCTTGCCATCTTTGCTCTCGTACCATTCGGCGAGCATCAAACCGAGCACGATGCAGTTGCGGAATGGATGGGGGAAATTCTGTTGCGATGCTACTGCGCCCGCCTCAGAGTTGTTGTCGTCGCTGCCGAACAACATGGTGCTGATGGCCAATTGGCTATAGAACCAACCTCGAGTTTGATCGATGGCTTCACTGATGAAGTCCGCGGGGAACTGGTCCGCAAAATCTTCTTTGCCCGTGTGAGGATAGCCCCATTGCGCGAACGGCATAGCACCGCTGTCGTACCAGCAATCGATGACTTCGGTCACGCGTTGCATCCGCGCGCCGGTGGCGAACGGTGAGTCGTAAGTGACCGCATCAATGTAGGGCTTATGAACCTTTAAGTCTTCGACCAAAGCGGGATTCGCGAGCTTGGCTGCGGTCCACATTTCGGTTCCGGTGATGCCGGGCTTTTGCAGGAGTTCATCGTAAGAGCCGATAGACTCCATCTTACCTGTCTGCTCGCAAACCCAAATTGGCAATGGCGTGCCCCAATAGCGTTCGCGCGAGAGGGCCCAATCCACGTTGCTGGCAAGGAAATTTCCAAAACGGCCATCGCGAATATTCTCGGGCAGCCAACCGATTTGAGCGTTGTTTTCGAGCATCTTGTCGCGGAACTGGGTCGTTCGGATAAACCAGCTTTCGCGAGGATATTGAATCAGCGGATCTTGCTCGGCTCGCCAACAAAATGGGTAGTCGTGCAAATACTGATCGAGGAACAGCAGTCGTCCGCTTTCTTTGAGTTGCCGAATGATCGCTTTATCCGCATCCTTGACCCATACGCCCTGATGTTCCGGGACCGCCGAGGTGAACTTGCCATCGGGACCAACAGCACAGAGCAATTCGATTTTAGTTTCAAATCGTTTCTGCTCCCCGATAAGCAATTCGTAGTCAACTTCGCCGAACGCTGGAGCGATGTGAACTAGGCCTGAACCACTGTCGAGTGTAACGAAGTTGGCGGCAACGACGCGCCAGTAGAGTCGCTGCGTCTTGCGTGGCGAATCGATCAGCGTGCCAACAGCATCCGCCATCGAGCGACTGTAGTAATCCATGGGTGGTTGATAGTGCTTGCCGACCAGTTCGGAACCTTGAACGGTTTTCTCAACCGACCAGTTGCGTTTCGTCTTCTCGGCCAGCGATGCGACCAGCGCGGCGGCGACGATCAGCCGTTCCTTGCTCTCTTCGTCCAGGCAATAAGCGTATTCGATGTCTGGATGCACCGCAGCAAACATGTTGCTGGGGAGCGTCCAGGGGGTGGTGGTCCAAATGACGAGCGACGTGTTGGGGTCGTCGACAAGTGAAAATTTAACGAAGACGCTCGGATCGGCGACTTGACGGTAGCCTTGTCCGACTTCGCCTGCGGAGAGCGCAGTGCCACCTTGCGCCCACCACCAAACGATTTTGTGTCCACGATAAAGCAAGCCGCGATCGAAAAGATTTTTGAGCGACCACCACACGCTTTCAACGTAACTTTGGTGATAGGTCACATATGCTTGGCTGAGGTCGATCCAAAAACCAATTCGTTCGGTCAGTCGCTCCCATTCTTGCATGTAGCGCCACACACTCTGCTGGCATTTTTGAATGAATGGTTCGATACCGAAGCGTTCGATTTCATCTTTGCCGTGAATGCCGAGTTCCTTGCAGACCTCGACTTCTACGGGGAGACCATGGGTGTCCCAGCCCGCTTTGCGTTCGCAGCGATAGCCGCTCATCGTTCGATAGCGTGGGAAGAGGTCTTTGATGGCTCGCGTCAAGCAATGTCCTGGATGCGGCATCCCGTTGGCTGTTGGCGGACCTTCATAAAAGACGAACGAGGGCGAGTCCGCGCGTTGCTGCAGGCTTTTCGCGTGGATTTTGTTGTCTTTCCAGAATTGAAGAACTTGCTGTTCTTGTTCGGGAAAACGAATGTCAGTGCTAACAGCTTTGAACATCTTGTTTCTAGCGTCTGAGGTTTTGACGGAGTTTACAGGACGGAGAGTAAAGTTTGGAAACAGGTCAGTTTTTATGCGATCGAGTTGGCAATTGTACCGTCGAAGTGAGTAGTCAAATGCGCCTCCGCGCGCAGCACGCTTGATTAGCGTCGCAGTACGGCCCTTGGAACGGCGGTGCATCTATGCCAGCGGATAAAGGTGTAGCGCATTTTTTGGCCAATGGAGCGAAACGTTTGGAGGAAGACGATTTTGGCCACACTTCTGACTGAAACAAAGGGCACCTGGGGCATTCCTCGTGACCAACTGAGGTTTTTTTTGCCATTCTAATGACGTAAGATGATCCGTTTGGTTCATTCGTGACTGGCGAATACATTCCGGCACGAGAAGCAACCGCAGTTATTGAGGCTGACACGAGAGGATTTTTGCAGCATGTCGCTCCCCGAAGACTTGGACAAACACCCCGAGGCGCGCGGCGAAGACGAAAAGGAACGCCCCCAACCTGCCGATGAACCGGCAGACGAAGGGTTGGGGCATGCGGATTTGATGGACACGATGCATCGGACCATCGAACGCATGGAAAAAGATGGTACCACGCGCGGCGACCTGAAAATTCTGAGTCGCACCCTGCGCGAATTGCGGTACGCGTTCAAAGTCTTTCAGCCTTATCGACGACGGCGGAAAGTCACTGTTTTTGGTTCCGCACGCACCTCGCCCGCTCAGCCCGCGTATCAACAGGCCGTCGAATTCGGTCGCACGATGGCTAGTCATGGCTGGATGGTGATCACGGGAGCTGGGGGCGGGATCATGGAAGCTGGTAACTTGGGTGCCGGCCGCGAAATGTCGATGGGACTAAATATTTTATTACCGTTCGAGCAGCGTGCGAACGACTTCATCGATGGCGATCCTAAACTGGTGACGATGAAGTACTTCTTCACTCGCAAGCTCATGTTTGTGAAAGAGTGCAGTGCGGTCGTCAGCTTGCCGGGCGGGCTCGGCACGCTGGACGAAACATGCGAAGTGTTAACGCTATTGCAAACTGGAAAGCAAACGATGCTGCCAGTGGTGCTGCTTGATTCTCCCGGTGGCGATTACTGGGCACATTTCCATGAGTTCATCGACAAGACACTCTTAGCGGACGGATTGATCAGTCCCGAGGATGTTTCGCTCTACAAGATTACTGACAGTGTGCAGGGGGCGGTTGATGAAACGCTGCGATTCTATCGAGTCTATCACAGCATGCGGTATGTCAACGACACGCTGGTTCTGCGCATCTCCCAGCCGCTCAGCGGCGATGACTTGGAGCAGATCAATGAGACCTTTGCCGACATCGTGGTGGAAGGCAAGATCGAGCAAGTTGCAGCCTTGCCCGAAGAAGCCAATGAACCCGAGTTGGCCCAGTTGCCGCGAATTAAGCTTCGCTTTAATCGGCGCAATCTCGGAAGGTTGCGAATGTTGATCGATGCGATCAATGACACCTGCCCAACCTGTTCGGTTTCATCGAGCAGTTGCTAGTCAGCCCCATCGAAACGCAAAGGAACACGCTGTGTCGCGTTTGGAACCAACCGAAGAAGAGATGGAAGCTTGGAATTTGGCGCAGATCAAACAGCGCGGCAGCAACTTGCACGCAAAGCCAATTGGATCTGTAATGCGTAAACTTATGGCGCAGCGAGGGTATGCAGCGATTCAAGCGACCAATGAGCTACATGAAAATTGGAAAGAGATTGTAGGTGAAGTGCTTGCGAGCTTGACTTGCCCTGGCAATGTTTCACGCGGTGTCTTGCAGGTGATTGTGAGCGATAGTGGGGCGATGCAGGAGCTGTCATTCCGCAAGAAACAAATCCTGGCGGCACTCAAGGTAAAACTACCCGAGGCCAAGGTGGAAGACTTGCGGTTCCGCGTTGGCAAAGTGAGTTGACTTTGGACTGGAATTTCGAGAATTGGTTTGACTGGTCAGGATCAAGACGGCGCAAACGGCTCAACTTGTTGCAGCGGAAGGCAGAGCATGTCTTGCCGGTGATGCACCAATGGGAAGGCCTGAACATGGCCGAGCGCGAGAAACTGCTCGGTTGGGTCGCCGAGTTTTGTGACAGGAAGAATTGGGAAGGCTGCCAAGGATTGCAACTGACCGACACGATGAAACTATTGATAGCAGGCCACGCGGGGCTGCTGGTCCTGGGGTGGAAAGAACCCTTTTTCTTCCCGGCGGTTTTGTCAGTGTTGGTTCATCCAACGAGCTTTGTGGCTCCACAGCGAACGAGCCTCGGAAGCGGGTTGCACTTAGAAAGCCGAACTCATCTGGAAGGGCAGGCTTGGCATCGCGGTCCAGTGATCATTTCTTGGTCGGATGTCGTCGAGCCGAATCGGGCGACGCCGCACAACTTGGTGGTGCACGAATTCTCGCATCAACTGGATATGCTCAATGGTGGCAATGCAGACGGGATGCCGCCGATACCCGCGGAACGCGAGCGGCGCTGGAAGACAGTGACGCGGCATTCGATGGCACATCTCAAGCAGCAGTGTGAAGCGGGGGACTACAGCATTCTTGATTGTTACGGTTGCGAGCATCCATCCGAGTTTTTCGCGGTCAGTTCCGAAGCATTTTTCGAAGCACCGCATGACTTGGCGAGCGAATTTCCAGAACTTTTCGATGAGCTGATGGCCTTTTATGAATCGGATCCACGCAACTGGATAGCTTCGACTTGATCGAGAAAACTGAGGGGAAGCGGCCCAACACCTAGCTTCGAACCAGAGTGAGAGCCACTTCGTACTAGGGGGTAAATCGAGTGCGCGGCGACTTTTCTTCAACGAAGTCACTAAAGTCAGCTACCCTTTGCGACCGGCACCCAACTTTTTTCGAATCGCTATAATCTATCCCAGACACCCGTTCCACCAATCTTATTCAGCTAGTTAGGAGTTTTCCTTTGCACTTCACCACCTCAACATCGAATTTGAAAAGCCTCGTAAAGCTTGCCATGGTCGGCTTGGCGATTGTCTCCGTAGGTTGCGAACCCGCCCCCAAGCCTGCTCCGAAAGACGCAGCGAGCGCCTCAGATCACGGTCACGAGCATCCAGAAACGCTGGCTGCTGCCGTCACCGAGCTTGAAAGTGTTTGTGCGACCATCAAAGCCGCGTATGCGAAGGATGATTCTGAAGCCGCGCATGGTCCGCTGCACGATGTGGGTCATTTGCTTGAGCAAGTTCCTGCTCTGATTGAAACATCTTCGCTTGATGCGGCTGGTAAAGAGGAAGCTAAAAAGGCGACCGAATCCCTATTCCAAGCGTTCGGTGATGTGGATAAAGGTATGCATGGTGAAGAAGGCAAGAAGTATTCGGAAGTCTCTGATGCTGTCGATGCAGCGTTGAAGACACTTTCTGAAAAAGCCAAAAATTAAGGTTGCGGTGCTATTTTGAAACTGATCCGCTCGAAGCTGATTTGCCTCGTTGGTTCCGTTGCTGCGTCGCTGGCCGTAGTTGCCTTTACGGGCTGCGAGTCAGCGATGGATCCCAAGCTGCTGGAAATGAGAAAGCAGTTCCTGGTCGCGCAAGAGCCCACTTTGCCAGTGACAATTGAAGCAGCCATTGAGCAAATTGCGAATCAACCTGAGGTGACGCTCGTCGGTCGGATCAACGCGGGTGCTTCTGAGCCATTTGATAGGGCGTTAGCAACGATGGTTCTGTCGGAAGTACCTGAGCCGGGACATAATCATGATCCCGGCGATTGCCCGTTCTGTAAACGCCGAGCCGAGAATGCGAAGAGTTGCATCGTGCGATTTCTCGATCGAGAAGGGAACGTGATCCAGCACAGTGCGCAGCAGTTGCTAGGAGTTTCAAAGGATCAAGATGTCGTTGTGCAGGGACGCGGCGTTTTCCTGCCTGAGGTGGATGTGTTGCAAGTCGATGCGACTTCTGTTTTTGTGCGTTCGGCTGAAAAGAAAATGTAGTTGCCCAGCAGACTCCTGTGCTCTTCGCTGAGATACATTTCAAGTACGCTACCTCAAGTAGAACGTTCCTAGCGACCTTGTCACAGCCGCTCACCAACGACCGCTCATCACAGGATTGAGCCAAATTACGCTCCCATTCATGGCTCTTTCTCCCGGGGTAGTCGAACTTGGAATTGGATCAACTGCGACATTTCCTGAAAGCCGCTGAGCTCAGTAGTTTCACGCGAGCGGCTGAAGCATCAGCGCTATCTCAGCCTGCTCTCAGTCGCTCGATTGGCCGGTTGGAAGAGGAACTGGGGCAGCCGCTATTTGAACGGCAGACTCGCAAACTGGCCCTCACCGATGCCGGCAAGCTCTTGCAAACTCGTGCTCAACAAATCTTATCGCTGGTCGATAACACGAAAGCGGAGATTTGCGATGACGGTCAGACTGGTACCTTGCGAGTGGGAGCCATCCCAACCATCGCACCTTATTTGCTGCCGGTACTTCTGCGTCGGTTCAGCGATTCGCATCTGCAAGCCTCAGTGATTGTTCAAGAGGACACTACCGACAATCTGCTGAAGAAACTTGCCGAAGGCATCGTCGACCTGGCGATCTTAGCCTTGCCTCTATCAGCCAAGTATCTCGAGGTGGAAGAGCTTTTCGAAGAAGAGTTGCTGTTGGTTTTGTGTAAGGACCACCGCCTGCGTGAGAAGAAGCAGATCCACTTGGCCGACATTGAGTCGCTTCCATTTGTGTTGCTGGGGGAAGCACACTGCTTGACCGACAATATCGTTTCGTTCTGTCGGCAAAAGGCCTTCCATCCGATGTCGGTTGAACTGACCAGTCAATTAGCGACAGTCCAGGAATTGGTCTCTCTGAATCATGGGGTGAGCCTCATCCCCGCTATGGCTCGAGTGCTCGACACAAGCGTGCGACGTGTCTACCGTTCGCTGGCGGGTGCTACACCCACTCGCAAAATTGTAATGGCTTTCAATCCGTACCGATTTCAAAGTCGGTTGGCGGAGGACTTTAAGCAATTGCTTCGCAGTTATGCTGGCGAGAGTGCCGAGCAGCGTGAGCAACATGCGGATGAGCGTTAATCACAACCACACGAGGCGGATTACGTGCGCGACGATGATGAATTAGAGGGGACAGTGGAAGAACCACCAGGAGCGTCTGACAACCGGCCGCTAAGTATCAGTCAACTCAACTTTTACATCAAGCAACTGGTTGAAACACCGCTGCGCCGTATTTGGGCGACGGGTGAGATTTCCGACTTGAGTAGACCGAGCAGCGGCCATGTTTACTTTACGCTTAAAGATGAGCAGAGCCAAATTCGTGCGGTGATTTGGCGGACGACTGCGCAGCGTTTGCCATTTCAGCTCAAGGATGGTCTAAAAGTGATCTGCGGTGGAGCTGTCGAAGTGTATGCGCCACGCGGCAGTTACCAGTTGATTATCAGCCAACTGCAGCCTCAAGGAATTGGCCCGCTGCAACTGGCGTTTCAGCAGTTGCACAAAAAATTATCCGCAGAGGGGCTGTTCGATCCTGCAAAGAAACGACCGTTGCCCAGATTCCCAAAACGGATCGGCTTTGTAACCAGTCCAAGTGGCGCGGCGCTCCATGATTTCATTGAAGCGGCGCGATCGCGGTGGCCTGAAATCTCACTAACCGTGATTCCGGCTCGCGTGCAGGGAGAACGAGCGGCTGAGGAAATCGTGCGGGGCATTCGTACCGCGCAACGATTGTCACCGGAGCTCGACTTATTGATCGTCGGCCGGGGCGGAGGGAGCATGGAGGACCTTTGGTGCTTCAATGAGGAAGCTGTTGTTCGAGCGTTAGCTGCGTCACAAATTCCAACTGTCTCAGCAGTAGGTCACGAAATCGACGTGACACTTTCCGATCTAGTTGCAGACGTTCGAGCTCTAACTCCAACGCACGCGGCTCAGTTAGTCCTGCCCCATCAAGTCGAGGTTGTCCAACAACTGGAGCAGTTGGCGAGGCGCTCGCGCGGCGCGGTCGTCAGTCGCTTAAAGCATGGCAAACAACGGTTGGCTTACTTAGCCGATCGCAGCGTATTGGCGCGGCCCCACGATCTCCACAAGCAACGGAGACAACTGGTCGATGAACTAGATCTGCGAGCCCGCGCGGCAATTTGGAACGCTTGGCAAATGAAGAGCGAGAAATTGGCGGGTATAGCAAGGGCCGCAGGTGCATTATCACCTTTGGCAGTGCTCGCACGCGGTTATAGCCTTACTCAATCAGTCGATTCGGCCGCTCCGCTTACCACTTTTGATTCGGTCCAGCCCGGCGATTTGATTCGCACAACACTGCAGCATGGGGAGATCGTAAGCAAAGTTGTTTCTTCGAGCGAAACAATTGCGCGGGGGTCTTAAACGTCCGAGTGCCAAAGTTGCCCGGCTATCAAGCGATTCCCGCGTACTTACTAGGTGCTTGTTGAGGGAGAAGCGGTGAGTGGTTGAGCCGGTTTGTTGCCTGCGCCAAACATCTTCGGCCGAACGACCTTTACCGCGATTCTGTCATCGACATTCGGTCGAAAGATGGTCAGTAACGCGCTTGGCAGAAACCAAGCCATATACAGACCGCCACCGTCCGCATGCCAGAACTGGGCGGCCAGCATGACCGCGGCGCTACCGCACATCAACGTGCCCAAAGTTTTTCGAGCGGGCCAGAATGCGAAACTGAGGCTGAGCAAAATAAATCCGACTAGCACCGGAAGCCGGAAGTAAGCGGGCACTCCCGTCCCCCAAATACCTTGCATTCCTTCCATCAAGGGGAACCATATCCCATACATCTTTTGCAGTTGCACTAAAAATTCTGAGTACCCCCGCAGCAACAGCAGCCCTGTCAAAACTGCCACACTGATGCAGACGCCGATGAGCAATCGACCAAGGCCACGGTGCCAGTAGAAGCTAATCCAAAGCGGCAACAGAAAGAATGGATAGTAGACTAAGCCCGCTCCGCCACCGAGAAACAAACCTGCTAGCAGTGGCAACCGGTAGCTGAGGATGGCCAGCACGAGCAGAGCGGCTGGTAACGCATGCTCGACATTACCGGTCATCTGAGCCGTGTACGGGAGGAGTAGATAGAGCGTGGCAACACCAATTCCTGTCTTGATATTGTCGAAGTGCCAATAACCAATGCCGACGATGCCGAGCACTATCGCAAGATTGGAGGCGATCGCGAAAATCCGGGTTAGGTTTGGGAGCCAGGGTCGCTGCTCCGTGGGGGGCGCTTGCCAGTTTTCGACCTCAGTGCCAGGCGTCGTCGGCAGCTCAGGCAACATATTCAACAGCGCATAGCCGGGGCCCAACGTGGGTCCCTGACGCTGGTGATCCAGCGCATCGCTGGTGATCACGTTGGCAAGCAAAAAAATCAACAACGAAATGCCAATGAAGCACAGGCCTCCGATAGACAAATTGGGCTCCAAAAGTGGACGCCGTACAATTGCGGGATCGATCAACATCCGGATGGTGAGCAGCGCACAGGCGGTCAGTAGGAACGCAAAACCGTAAAACTCGAGGCTCTCTTTAGTCCACCCAGGTGCTGGCCGCGCGTCGAGTTGCTCACTGGGGGAAAGCTGAGGCAGATTTAAATCCTGCCCATTGAGGTTCTCTTGAAACTTCACATATCTCCCAGGCTCGTTCTTTACCTGCAAATCCAGTAGCTCATGGGCTTGCGAGTAGCGGCTCAACCCATCGCTCTCGCTAACTGGACTTGCCACTAACTTGCTTTTGGAAACAGGATACGAGTCGTCTCGCATCCGCCGCCCTTCGTACACCATCATCAAACCTGGAGCCAAGAGTACTAAGAGAACGAGGTCTAAGTTGCGAAGGCTCCAAAAGCGATGAAAAACGAAGTAGAGTCCAAAAAGCAAAAACGAAGATAGGAAAACCCAAGTGGCCGGTTCGGGGCGTTGATAGTAAAGTAGTAAGTGACTCATAGGCAACGATCTAACTCAAATCGATCTTCGCGCAACGCCTGACCAGCCGAAGAGAATGGGATGTCCTGCTTCATCCTCCAGCGAAGGTTAAGGATAAGTCTAAAGCCATTAAATACAAGATCATTGTGGGTCCGAATTGCTCGGATTCACCACCCGAAACTGTTAAGCTGTAACACATTGACAACCTTTGGCTCGACCGACAAATCCCTGCAATTCAGTTGGACTACGCTCCGCTGCCGCTCGCCAG
>JANPLP010000381.1:0-5290 GCA_031426595.1 Planctomycetia bacterium
TCAATGGTGACGGCTTTGACGATCTCGTTATCGGTGCTCCAGGCGCCAATAGTCCACTTGGCATCGCCTATGTAGTCTATGGGAAAGCCTCGTTCCCACCCGTATTAGAACTCTCTCAATTAGATGGAGTCAGTGGATTGACCATTCCTGCTCTCGCCGACTCGGGCTCTCTGGGTGCGATGGTAGGTGACGCGGGTGATTTAAACGGTGACGGCATCAGCGACATTTATGTTTCTTCTGTGGGCACAGATGCCAATGCCCTCGTCAATGTCGGCAGACTGCATGTAATCTATGGACGCACCAGTTTTGGACAGGTTGGTTCTGCCAGTACCTTTGACCTGGCCAGCTTGAATGGGAGCAATGGTTTTTCTGTTCAGGGTGTGGCGGAATACGATAACCTGAGCCAAAGCGTATCGAAGGCCGGCGACGTGAATGGAGACGGCCGCGATGACCTGTTGATCGTTGCCGGCGGCGTTGACTTTGTGGATCGCGCATCGGCCGGAGCAGCCTATATTCTGTATGGACGCTCAGCGTCCCAGGCTCCCTTTCCGAGTCTGCTCTTGTCTAGTGCCATCGAAGGTTCTTGGGGCACTGTCATCATGGGAGCAGCGACGAATCAGTCACTGAATTCAAGCGGCTTGGGCGGTGACTTTGACGGCGATGGAATGAACGACATCATTCTCTCCAGTGCTAGTTCGGCCCCTAATGGCGTCAGCGGTGCGGGCCAGACGTTTGTCATTTATGGCAGCCGCATTTTGCCAAGTCGAATTGATTTAGCGTCCTTGCTGACTTCGGGTGGCGGGCAAGGGGTCTATGGTCGCGTCTTCAATGGATATCTCGAAGGGAGCGGCATGCGCGCCAATATCGCGGGCGATATCAACGATGACGGATATGATGACTTGCGGATAGGGGCTCCCTATGGAGATATCCTCGGCAAGGATGCCGCCGGACAGATCTACATGGTATACGGCGAAGCTGCTCGGGCAGGTGTTCGTGTGTCAGCCACCGCTGGCCTGACTACGACCGAAGCCGGTGGCACTGCGACGGTGCAAGTAACGCTATCGCGAAAGCCAACCAGTGCAGTGACGTTGCCGCTGAGTATCTCCGATGCCAGCGAAGGGTCACTAGCGATTGACAACCTAACCTTCGACTCCACCAACTGGAATGTGCCGCAATCGGTAATCGTCCGCGGCGTTAATGATTCGATAGTGGATGGCCCCGTCACTTACAGCCTGCAACTCTTGCCGATAGTGAGTAGCGATCCTGCCTACTCGGGTTTGAACCCGAATGACATCACCTTGGTTAATATCGACGACGACGTTTTGCAAACGCAGTTCTATGTAGTCAATGACGCTGCTCAAAACAGAACGTTTGAATACACGACGAATGGTGGCGCAGTCGAGGACTACGCATTGAACGCAGGCAATTCAGCCCCTCGGGGCGCTGCTGTATCGCCTTCCGGCGACAGAGTTTGGGTCATCGACAACAATCGGACTGTCTATGTTTACGATGCATCGGGTGAACTGAAAGGTAGTTGGACAGCGGGCTCGCTTTCCAATAAGGCTCAGCCAACAGGGATCACCACGAACGGGACGGATATCTGGATCGTAGACAGTCGTGACGATCGAGTGTACCGATATGACGGAGCCGCCTCGCGCCTGGTAGGCTCGCAATCTGCTAACGGTAGTTTTGCACTCGCCAGTGGCAACACCAATCCGACCGATATTGTCACCGATGGAGTCTCGATTTGGACTGTTAACGACGCCTCGACAGATCGAGTTTACAAGTACTCTTTGATCGGTGGGGCACTCGGAAACTGGTCGATTGATACGCGTAATACGGCTCCTACAGGGATCACCTTGGATCCGATCGATCGCAGCTCTCTTTGGATTGTCGATGCAGGCAACGATCAGGTTTATCGCTATGACAATGCCACAAGCCGTACCAATGGCAGTCTATCTGCTTCCGTGCAGTTTGTACTGGGGGCTGGCAACTTGAATCCTCAAGGTATCGCTTTTGCGCCGAGCGCTTCCATGTCGCAATCGTTGTCCGACCCAATGTTGGCTGACACGAACGATTCATCAGGTTCAGCGATCACGGGGTTCGCCCCGCCACGTAAGGAATTGAGTGAGAGCAGCCAGGACGTATTAACTCGCCCGATGCAACTCGTTCCCCTGCCGTCGATGAATCTCGCCGCCAAGTATTCGTCGTATCAGCCGTCGGATGCCAGTTCACTTGTGGATTCCTCACGCACGCGTGTAACTTTCCGCTCCAAACAGATCGACGAAGCATTTGCTTTGGCGGAGATGGATTGGTTGGATACCGTGGCTGACGACCTGTTTCAAAGCCGCTAGGTCGATTGGTTCGTTCCGTCTGTCTCCAGGCGACATTCGACGCTCACAGAAGCGAACGCATTGCTGAGTTTCTGTGAGCGAAAGTCGTTGGAGGTTCGAAATGCCCATGTTTAATCGGCCGCCTCAAGCTCAAGGATAGGATCCGCAGCACGCAAGCGTCCTTTGCGACGCGACTGCTGCACTTCTTTCTTCGATGGATCAAAACGGTCAAGGGCTTAACGGCGCTTCTGGCTTCTGAAGAGCAGTAGCGATCAGATTTGCCGTGCTTGTCGAGGCGACGATCGTTCGCTTGGTGCAGGGTGTCTGTGACACAGGCCGTTGAGCGCTGTTGTCGTAGAGATCGTCTCTCTCGCTCGGGATGAATATAGCCGATTCACTGTTAACGTCTTGTGCGGCAAAGCACTGCAAGAAACTAGCAAGTTTGGGATAGATGTTGCTCACTGTGTGGGATGCAATTGTGTCGAGAACTAGCCACTTTCAGCCGCTTTGTTAAGGACTGAACAATAGCGAGTTAAGAGACTGAGAAGAGGAGCGTTTGCCAATTGTGGTGATGCGTTAGATGCGTATGTTCAAACACATTGATGACTCGCATGTCAAAGAATTGCTTGAGCGAAGGTGATGCAAGGCAGTTCTTACCAGCGGTCAATCGACAACGACTCCAACGTCTTTATCTCACTCAGTCACTTGTAAAACGGAGCTAGCACATGAGGACTCAAACGTCCCGCAATCGAGGCGCTTGGCAAGCCTTTACGCTTGTTGAGCTATTAGTGGTCATCGCCATCATCGGCATCTTGGTCGGCTTATTGTTGCCAGCCGTTCAAGCCGCGCGTGAAGCCGCGCGACGTATGCAATGTTCGAACAACATGAAGCAGATTGGACTCGCCTTCCACAACTTCGAATCTGCTTACAAGCAATTCGCGGCTGGTCCTTACGACAGCGATCCGAGCCTTTCGCCAAACTACGTTGAACCAGCTGGTTCTTACGGGACTGTCGTCTGCTGCAACGCGGCATCGCCGAAGGGTTGGAGCCACTGGTTTAAGATCCTTCCCTATATGGAACAGCAGAACGTTTACAACTTGGCGAGATTCGATCTACCCGCAATCCACACAAGTCGCCCCGCAGATTACAACGGCGAAGACTCTGTGGCTCGCGCGTTGATTCCAACTTTCTATTGCCCATCACGACGTGCACCGACCGGGTATGGCGCGGCACTCTTCGGACGCAGTGACTATGCAGGTTGTGCGGGTTTCTACCAAGGCGAAGTTCATGAAGGTCTGGGCGATATTCCTGCTGCACCACTCGGAATGAGCCCTCGTCGTGACGAGCGTGCTCAAGAGAATCGTGGTAATGCAGGCGGCCGCAAGGGCTTCATGGTATGGAACGCACTCGGTGATCGCCGTCGACTTGCTGATGCGATCGACGGTACCTCGAATGCAATTCTGGCGTCTGAGAAAGCGTTACCACCTAGCCGTCACGGCGCCGATGGTGGTGACAACGAGCGTTGGAACAACGCAGGTTGGGACGAGTGCGTACTACGCTGGCACTTCCCGCCAATGGCTGACAGCGATCCGCGTAACATACCTTTCCAAGACATGACTGCTAGAACAGGCACTGTTTGGCGTCGTTACTTCGGTTCATCTCACCCAGGCGGATTGAATAGCGTGTTCGGCGACGGCTCAGTTAGGTTCGCTTCCTTCAATGTTGACGCTACGGCTTGGATGCGGGCGTGCGTAATCGACGATGGTCAAGTATCCGAAGGTATCGAATAGCATTCGAGAGTGTCCCTTGGGCTTTCAGAATTTTAGCAGGCCAACTCGCGTTGGCCTGTTTTCTAAAACACGATTTCTTAGACTATTTGAACACATTTGGGATCCACGATGAAGCGCTTTTTTGTTATTGCCATTCTTGTTATGCACGCTATCGGTTGCGGCGGAAGCAATGAGACGGTTCTTCCCACCGATAAGCTAACTGCGGAGCAGATTGAGAAAGTCAAAGCCGAAGATAAAGCGGTCAGTGACGAAGAGGGTGGTCGCAAGTAAATCTGCGATTAGGCTCACGCTCCCTTTTTTCCCTACTAGCTTTCCCATTACATTCGCAATCCGAGAGTTTTTATGCATCGAGTTTACTGGGCGTTCAGTTTTGTGTGTCTGCTAAGCCTTTGCGGATGTGACGTCAATGTAATACCCGCTCCAGTTGTTGTGCCACCGCCACCTTCTCTCGATGACCTACCGCTTGTTGCGCATCCTGAGTACGACAACTGGAGCAATTTTCCGATTGGAACCACGGTGATTCGTAAAGACAACTTGGCCTGTGTCGAATGCGAAGTGTTTTTGCACTCGTCTTTGCGATTGGTCAAAAAGTCGGATGATGGCGTCACGATTGAGACGCTGACAGCTATTGAGCGCGACGGTGCTAGGCAACAAAGCGACATAACTAGCGCGGACTACGTCGCAAAATTCCGCTTGCCAAAGGGGATGGAGCTTGATCAGTTTCAGCTCCCAACGCTGAAAGCCAAACTTGTGGGCGAAGAGAAACTGACTGTCGGAGACCAAGAGGTCCAATGTGAAGTATTTGGGTTCGAAGATCAATCGGAAGCCGGACCAGTCGATGTCAAGCTATGGCGTTCCAGTGAAATTCCAGGTCGTCAAGTTAAAAAAGAGATCGTGGATCGCAAAGGCGTTGTGCTATCGTCGAGCAACATCGTCGAGATCACCAAGCCGTAGGACCTAGGACTTATCGTTATCCCCTTACAGGTTGTCATCGCGATGACCTGTTGCTGTTCGTAGACTGATACCATTCGGCGTTAGATCGAATCGAGTGCAGTTTCGCTAGCAAGCTATCGCTGCCGATTCTTAATCCGCCACTTGCGGGCCGAGACGTCGGTGTTCTGGAGTGGTTGGCGCGGAGTTTGCTCGCCTGGAGGCAAATTGGCAGGA
>JANPLP010000382.1:0-3528 GCA_031426595.1 Planctomycetia bacterium
ACCTGAGTCATTCGGGTTAATGATCAGCCAGAACGCGCTAGCGTCCGGTTTCTGCTATTAAGTTAAACCGAAAGACTTTCGTCGACGTGCTTAGCAGTGCTTCGCTCTCGAGACTCGCATCAATTCGGCAGCTCATGAAAAATCCACGGCTATGCCGAATTCGCGTTTTCCTGGTTCCTGCGACTGCGTTCGAGCTGATAGCCGCTGGATCTCAGTGCCAGGGTTGCCATGAGCACAGGTGAGATCGTAAAAAAATTAATTAACACAAAATGCAACCAGTCTGGTCCCCGACCAGCGATCCCAATCGTTTTAATCAATGGCAATTCGCAGAACGTCGCCAAAATGGTCAACACGATCACTGCAACGGTCGGTAGCAAAGGCTTGGGCATCGCGAGAATACTGAATGCCAGCGGAAGACACAGCACGCACGTTACTACAATGAGGAAAGCAAAGATCGGTGCTTCATGGGTGTTCGAAATCCACTGTTGCACATAGGGCAAACTCAATCGACCGACAGCGATGATCGCCGCTACCACAGCGGTAACTAACATCAAATGCTGAATTCCAAACTGAGAACCAAACTTAACTGCAGGCTCAAAATCGAGTGCAGCCTTCGAATCGCAAATACGAACTCTTAAACCGAGTCGAAGCGGCCATAAGACTACTTGGACAAACATGACAACAGAAAATCCACTGACCCACACGATTCCCATATCTGACTGGAGCGAGTAGAGGCTGCTATTGATTAGCCACGCGACTGGTATGGTGAAACACCACAGGACTGCTAACGGCCAACGAACCCAGCCACCGGGCCCCAGCACGACCCACGCAGACGCAAGGAGACTATGGCCAAACAGTGATCCCAATAAGAGTCCAACACCTAGATGATCCGGTGGTCTCAAGTTCGGATACAAAGCGATCGCTGCCCATGTCAAGAAAACAAAAGCAACGAAGGACCATAGAAACACTCGGTTGATTCGCATCGGGCTCTTAACCTCGCGGGTGCTTTCGCATGAATATGATGGTAATCTACTTGAGGCAGGTCAAATTGGAGCATTTCCATTCCCGAAAGTCTACAAACGGCGTTCTACCACAAGTTAGCTCGCTCTTCGATTATGCTTAGCGCCTCGCCCAATCCTCTCACCACTGCTAAACGACTACCCACCATGCAAATCCACACCAGTCTTCTCGCTCTACTTCTACTAGTTGCATCCACAGTGCCAAACTACGCGTTGGCGCAATCAGCAAAGCGAATCCCCTCACCCCCCGATGCTAAACGAATTGTTTTCTTGGGCGATAGCATCACTCACGCGGGCGGTTACATCGATGCGATTGAGACAGCGTTGCTCACTCAATATCCAGATCGCAAGATCGAGATCCTAAACCTCGGCCTTCCCAGTGAAACCACCTCGGGATTATCCGAGCCCGGACATGCTGGAGGTCAGTTCCCACGCCCCGATGTGCACGAGCGACTGGAACGCGTGCTAGATCAAACCAAACCAGATCTCGTCGTCGCTTGCTACGGTATGAACGATGGCATCTACTATCCGCTCGGCGACGATCGCTTTGCCAAGTTCAAATCTGGAATCGAACGCTTGCATGCGGCCGTTGAAGCGCGCGGTGCAAAGATCATCCATATGACCCCTGCCCTCTTCGACCCGCTGCCCATCAAAGCTCGCTTGCTCCCAGCCGGACTTGAAAGCTACACGCAGCCCTATGAAGGCTACGACGAAGTGCTCGAAGCCTACTCGCAGTGGTTGCTCAGTCGCCAAGCCGATGGATGGCAAGTGATCGATGTACACGGCGCAATGAAGCAAGCACTCCTTGCGAAAAGAGCCAGCGATCCGAACTTCACTTTCGCTAGCGACGGAGTACATCCAAGCGCAGCCGGCCAAGCCGTGTTAGCTGGCCCGCTGGCCGCCGCTTGGGGTTTAAAACTCGACACCGAAGGCCTGCCTCCGCACCCGAAAGCAAAAGAGATCTTAACTACCGTGCGCGAGAAGCAAAAAACACTGAAGCTCGCATGGCTATCCGCCACCAAACATCTCCGACCAGGAATCGCAGCCGGTTTGCCGATCGAAGAAGCGCAAGCGATCGCTGCAAAACTTGACACCCAAGCTCGCGCACTCGCCACTACCGAACCAAGTGATAAATAACTGCACCGTACAAAACTTGCAAGCGTCGCTTAACGACCCGTCCCGAACGGCACAGCCATAACGGCGAGTGACCAACCTCGAGTGGCTTCATTTCCAATACAAGCTCGACGCGCTAGCGAGTGAATGTGTTTGACGTAGTTCGAATCGCTAACGCATTCCACTTCGGGCAACATAATCAACTCCAGGCCGAAGGGACCCATCGTTGCAATGCCAATCACCAGTGCTTTCAATTTTTCAGGCGACAGCGGCTTGCGATCAGCACCCCGAGGCGGGTAGAGCCTGAATCATGACCGTACAGTCGCCTTATCTGATTTTACCTAGCTAAGCCGCAGAGTTTACAAGATCGAGAGTCCACCAGATCCAGACGTACTCGTCACACCGCCTTGCCTGTCCTCGAAATTCTTGTTCGATTGTACCCAAGTGTTTGAATTTGCCTCTATTGAAGAGAATACAACGGGCTTCGGAGGTTATAGGTTGGTTATCGTCTCGTTTGAAAGGTTATCTCTTATTCTGTCCTTGCGGCTAACTAAAATCCAATCCTGACCTTCTTCCCCGAATAAATCGTCAACTGCGTTGGCGTCATTAGTAACTTGCCGAGTGCAGAAGCGAGCCGTGACGACGGAGCCTTCACCGCCCGCAATCAATGTGCAAGCTTCGATCGACATCACTTCTGCTTGGCCAGTCACCTACAGTTCTGCGATATTCAGAGGCTGCAACTTGCCAAATTAGAATACCATTCGCTCGAACGCGACCAGCTTATAGGTTGCCAAGTGAACGGATTTTTCAGTTGCGGAGCAACGGCATGCTAGAGCCTGGGACGCAAGTCCCAGGTAGTATCCAAGATGGAACGCAAGTCGCAGAGCGACGACATGCGTAACTTGAAAGAGTAGCTCGTAAAGTCGATGACAAGCGATTGCTGAAACTGATCGGTCGTTTTCTGCGTGCAGGCGTGATCGTCGAAGGTCAACTTCAACCGTCCCATGAAGGACGGGCACACACCGTAGGTGGGTCGGCAAGGCAGCCCGCTGTCCCCGCTACTTTCAAACATCCTGCTCGATGACTTTGACAAGATGCTGGAGTCACGCGCGCTTCGCTTCGTACGTTACGCCGATGACTTTCTAATATTTACTAGAACAGCCATCGCTGCGCAGCGAGTATTCCGAAGTGTGGAAAAGTATCTGACGCGTAAACTTAAGCTGGTGGTCAATCGCGACAAAAGTCGTACTTGCTCTACCAACGAAGTCGAGTTTCTGAGTTATCAGTTTCACGGCTTCGGCGGCCAGATGCGCGTCAGCGAGAAGAGCCTCACGAAGTTCAAGCAACGTGCTCGCGAGCTACTGAACCGTAACCACGGCAAATCGACTCGCCAGCG
>JANPLP010000383.1:0-12903 GCA_031426595.1 Planctomycetia bacterium
CGTTCGCTATCCAAGCCCACTCGCAGGTACATACCGACTAGTTTGCGATTGTGATATTTCAGCTCGTGGCCCGGTTCGCCGTTGACCACATCCACACTGAAATGCTCACGCCAGTTGCCCTGCCATTCCGGTTTGGAAAAGCGTTTGATAATAAACGCCATCGCATAGATCGAACCGGGAATGGAACGCAGCCAAGTGTTGTACTCGTCGGTGTACTCACGCGAAGGAGTCAAGAGTTTGATAACGCTGCCGAGCGTTCGATTGGCATCAAGCACTGAGCGACTGGCGCGCTGTTGATAGTTCGGTTTCTCAGTCGACTCTGTTTTCCACCGCTGCGAATAGTCTTTTGTAAACAGTTGATCTAACCAATCGAAATCGGACTTTAGATCGCTGACGAAGATCGGGCCGCTGAGCATGTAGTCGTGCAACGGCTTGCTAATCTCGCTCTTGCCTCCGCCGCTAACCGTACACGGTTTATGGCACACAATCCCTTCACCACTCGTTCCGATCAATCGCCACGAAGGTGCAGACGGATGTTTCTCCATATGGATTTTGTAACCGCTCGGCGCCATGTAGACCTTGCCAGGCTCGAGCGCAATACCAAACTCGCCATCACCACGCTGCCAACGAATCGATTGATCGTATAGGCTCGCGCGGGCATTCTCGGGTATGTAGATCAATCGTTCACAGAACTTGTCAATTCCATATCCTTCTGGCTGAACATCCACGAAGGTTGCATAATCGTTGGCCACATCCGCGAACGTACGACCGTTGTACCGCTGACTGTTGACTTGAAATTCATCGCCAAGGCTATAACTTGGAAAAGCCAGCGTGCCGCCCGCATGTTCCTCTTCGACATTGCCCATGAGATTGGCTGCGTAGCTGATCTGCGTCTTAACTTCTTTCTTGCAATAGCCGAAATAGTTATCAGCAATCAGCGTTACGATCACGCCAGCCGCGGTGCGACAAGTTACCTTGAATGCGCTGCCATCGTTATACTTTTCCGCGCGATCGCGGTAACACATTGAATCGCGACGTTGACGCTCAGTAGCTTCATCCCAATGTGGCAATCCCAATTCGAACTTGGTTGCTTGGGTCAAATGCGGCGCCAAGATGACACAGCCCGTATGCCCTGACCAGTGAAGTACGTCGAGCCCCGCGTCATTCTCAGGGAGCAGTGGATCGCCAGCGTTGCCGAAGATCGACTCAACGAAGTCCAGGTTACTGACCAAGCCGCCGGGAGCGAAAAAGCGGACTTCCATTGTCTTGTGTCGGCAGTAACCGGGCACGGCTGGGCAGACGAGTGGTCGCACCAGCAGCGATACGAAAGTCTGAGCGGGCTGTTCACTGCCGCTGGAATAAGGAAGCGTCAACGAATCGGCGGGCGGTTGAAAGGATAACTCTAGTAGCTTCGCAAAAACTTCCTTTGGCACTGCCCGCTTGTCATCGGGAATCGGCAAGCCGCCTTCGCACACGTGAAACGTCCCTTGCGTTGTCCGCCGGTCGGCGCGAGGATTGTGGACGACGCCGTTATGCGTTCGGTAGCTAGCCAGCAGGTCGTTTTCGAAACGATCTCCTGAAGCGGGTAGACTCAGAATACGCGCCATACCATGTCGGTCGAGACACAAGCTTGGATGCGGTAACTGCAGCGGCCGACCGGTCGGCGAGTCCCCCAGATAACTGTGCAAAAAACTTTCGATGCGTTGGTCAACCGCCGCGCGATGCTCCGATAGCAAGCGATTTTTTTCTTGCAAGTTCGAAAGCAACGCTCCTTGCCACATCGCGCGATGTTGGCTGGTAGAAGTGGTCGGCACCGGAAGTCCGCTTACCGCCAACTGCATTTGCAAATAATCGATAAGGTTTTGTTGGTCTTCGTTAACTTGGTGATCCGACAGCTCTCCGCTCCGCCATCCCAGGGCCATTTGCGGATCGTTTACCAGCCAATCGTCACCTAATTGCTTCCACGAGATCGCCATTCTGTTTCCCTATCGCAGTCCAAATACCAACCCGAGGTCGAAAACTTCGAAAGCAGTATAGTGGACTTTGGCCGCGACTCGAATGTCGGAGGAAACAGCGAGTTAGCCTCAATGCCAATCAGGCCGAACCTCACGTCGCTCAACGGGCTATTAGGGCTCGTAATACGCCAGCGTTGTCGGATAAAAACCCGCTAAGCCGCGCAGGTTTTTACCTAAGCGGCTCATGACAACGATTTTAAGCACCTGCATGCTTGTTGTCCGCTCTTGTAGCTACTCCTTTCGCTGGAGTTCGAAAGCTCAAGTGCAAAGCTCAGTCATCCGTTTAGAGCCTTTTCGAACTGGCTCTTAGGGCAAGTGGGTTCGGATTGGGGATACAGCCAGGGCCGCAGCTTCACAACCAGCAGACAGGCGATTGAAAACGATGCTGCCAACCAATGAGAGGCCAGCATAAACCAACGGCAGGAACGAGTACTCAGCGCTCTTGGGATTCACAAAGACCATCACAAAGAGCGCTGTCGCCATAATCAGTGTCAGCGAAAGACCGAGATATACAACCTGCTTGGCTTGACGTGGCGTACTGATTTCTAACGTCGCGGGATTCAGAGATGATGTGGAGTTGGTTGAGACCATGATCAGTTCCTTTAAAGAGCGGGTGAGTGAGTTCTGAAAACGAGTGAATGCGAATCGAATGTCGTCTGCCAGCGATGCAAACAGTGCAAGAATCGCCACATGAAACAGTCGCGATCTGCGGATCGTCGTGCGACCGTTCAGTACTGCGTAATCTTGCCGCTGGATTTCGCGGCCGATCTCGCGATAAACGCTGAGCGCGACGCGAATGGCTGGTCGGCAATTCCACGGCAAGTACTTCAAGCCATCCTCGGCGGTGCAATAATGTCTTTCGGCAGTGGCCAGGATGCCGGCTACAGATGCTTTGACTGCAGCAGGGTCGGTAGTCAGTGGCTGCGCGATGCCAGGCAAATAGGATCGACCGTGCTCGGCGTCTTCACGCACGTCGCGCGCGATGTTGGTCAGTTGCATGGCTAAGCCGAGCGCGATGGCGTGTCGATCTGCGGCTCGATCGCAGACACCCATCAGTCGTGTCATCATCAGCCCCACCGTGCCGGCAGCATGGTAACAGTACTGTTCCAAATCCGCGTCGGTTTCAACGCGATCGTGATTCAGATCCATTCGCATCCCTTCGATCAACTCTCGGGCGTGCTGAATTTCAATGCTGCCACTAGCCAGCAGCGGTTGAATCCAAGCTGACGCGGGATGTTGAACAGCCAGCCCTGTGACGGCTCGGTACAGATCTGCTTCAAGCACCGCCAGTGTTCGCGCTGCCTCGGTGTCGTCGCCCGCTTGATCGACTGCGTCATCAACACAGCGACACCAGGCATACAGGGCGATCACCTGCGCGCGTAAATTGGCCGGAAGAAAACGTGACGCCAGCGAGAACGAACGACTGCAACGGTGAATCACTTCGTCCGCACCCCCTTGACTTCGGATCGCGGCCGTCTCGTCGACATTCACAGTTTCTAAACTCGTTAAACTTCCGCAGTCTGCACCACTATTCGCTACGAAGTTATGCATGGAAACACCGTTCATCGGAGCACCTCCGCGAAATCCTTAGCAATGATGCCAACCGTAGCTTTGGCCGTGTTCACCACGCCTGGAACACCCGCACCGGGATGTGTGCCGCTGCCAACGATGTACAGGCCCGGTATCGTTTCCGACTTGTTATGCGGCCTGAAGTAAGCACTCTGCGTCAGCTTCGGAGCAACTGAAAAAGCCGATCCATGATGCGCGTTCAGTTGATCGCGGAAGTCGAACGGTGTGAAATGCCGTCTCGTAACGATCGACGCGCGAAGTCCAGGCAAGTGCGCCTCGAGCGACTCAAGAATTGCGTCACCGTAACTGCTAGCGACTTGATCCCAATCGACTACCGCACGACCCAAGTGCGGCACGGGACTGAGCACATAAAATGCTTCGCCGCCCGGCGGTGCGAGAGTAGGATCTGTCACAGTCGGCGCATGCAGATAGAGACTGAAGTCTTTCGGCAATGAGTTTCCTTGAAAGATGTCTCGCAGCAAACCTTGATAACGCTGGCCGAACAAAATCGTGTGATGAGCCAGATCTTTATAACGTCGGTTGGTTCCAAAATACATCACGAACAAGGACATCGACCAATCCATCTTCTCAAGCTTGCGGCCCATTTTGCGACCACCTTCATGATTCCGATAAAGGCTGTTGTACGTGTGATGAATGTCAGCGTTTGATACGACCAAGTTGAACGATTCATGCTGGCCGTGCTGGTCATATACATCATGAACCGTACGCCCTCGATGATCGGTGTTGACTTCTATCTTTTCGATCGGAGTCGACAATCGCAGTTCGCCGCCCAGTCGCTGGAAGAGTGCCACAAGAGCTTCGACCAATGCACCGGTACCACCACGAGGAAAGAACACGCCCCATTCACGTTCGATCCAGTGAATCAACGTGTAAATCGAACTGGTTTGCATGGGATTGCCACCGACGAGCAGCGGATGAAAACTGAAGGCTTGCCGCAAGTGCTCATCCTTGATGAACCGCGACACGGCCGAATACACACTCCGGTCGGCTCGTAGTTTCATCAGATCCGGTGCGCACCGAATCATGTCGCGAAAGTTCAAAAAGGGCGTCGCCCCGAGTTCCAGATAACCCTTCTCGAAAACCTTCTTTGTGTAAGCGGCAAAGCGGTGGTAGCCAGCAACATCACCAGGTGAGCAGCGTTGAATTTGCTCGAGCAACTTCGACTCATTGCTGCTGTAATCAAACTGCGTACCATCGGGCCATTGCAATCGATACATAGGATCGACAGGGAGCAGATCAACATGGTCAGCCATCGATTCGCCCGCGACTCCGAACAATTCTTCCAGACAATGCGGAGCGGTGATAACGGTTGGTCCCGCATCAAATGTAAAACCCGCGTCATGGTAAACGTAAGCTCGGCCACCGGCGCGATCGCGACCTTCATAACAGACCGTTTCGAATCCCATCGCTTGCAGACGAATGGCGGCTGCTAAACCTCCAAAACCGCTGCCGATCACCGCCGCCTTGCCGCGATACGAGGCAGATGTCGAGCGCTGGTTTCGAGGCGCCTGCGATGGCTCGAAGTGTGATTCAAGCTCGCTGGTTATGGGCTCGTTGATGGTGATACTGCTATTCATAATATGGCCTCTCAAAGTGGCGACTTTCATCGGGCTATCGCTTCGACAACAGCACGCATGTGCCCGCGCGAAGTTGCTTGCGCTTTAGCGATCGGATTCTCAATCGGTGCGAGTATCTCGGCTAAGAAGTCGAGGATGGGACGATCGATCACATGCTCGGCCAGCACCCGCAGTTGGTCACGCACGTGGGCTCGAATGACTTCGTCGCCATGCGGACCGACGCGTTCAAACAACTCAGCAGCCGCGTCATGCCGCTCTTGTCGCGAACGTACAACTTGCTGCACCAGAGCCTGGCAGCGAGCGTTCCCATGCAATTCGAAAGCCCATGCCCAAGGCCACGTCAGCCGTGCGTTGCGCAAGTCATCGTCGCGAATCGAATCGGCCAGACTGGTTTCGTTTCCGCTGTGAGCAATATGAGCTAGTTCGTCCAAGTCGTTCCGCATCTGGAGAGCGATCCCAATTTGCCTTCCGAACTTGGGAAGTACCAAAGAGAGCGGGGATTTCGGATCAGCGGCGAGGCAACCCATCTCAACGGCAAGTGCCACCAGCGCGCCAGTCTTAAAAGTGCTGATCGCCAAAGTCGTCTCATGCCAATGTATGGCTGGCGTGCGATCGATGCGCGCGTGCAGGTCAATCGCTTGGCCCTCGTGACATTGTCGAGCCGCACGAATCATGGCGGACAACAAGCGTTCACGACCTTCAGCCGGCAGCGGTGCATCGCTCAACGACTCAAGAGCATGAAAATACATCCAATTCCCAGCGTTGATCGCCAGCGGGACGCCGATTCGTTGATGCATCGTTGGCTGGCCACGACGAGCCTGCGAATCGTCTTGAATGTCGTCGATCACTAGCGAACCGGCGTGCAGACTTTCAATCGCTTCGCTGATCGTCGGCGCGACTGAGCCTAAGCCACCGGCCAATTCGTAACTTAATTGCAACAGCGACCCGCGAATCCGTTTCCCATGGCAACCGGTGAAGTCGCTCACGGGATGGAACAGCGAGTGATCAAGCAGTTGTCGAACGTAAGGACTCATGCTGGCACCCTCTTCCGTAACGCAGATGAACGGTCTGATGGTTTCGCTCGCGACACGATCAGCGAACGAGCAAAGTTCAGAGGTCGCAAGCCACCCGGCGGCTTCCCCACAACAATGCGGAAAGCATCGGCCCACGTGAAGCGATGGCCATAGAAGCGAGCGATAGCGGGTTCATCGAGCACTCGATAAAAACGTCGAAAAATCTGATACCGCGTGCTCGGTCTGACAAGATCGAACAGCAAGCGATTGAGGAACTGTGCAAAGCGAGCGCGTCCCACATGCTGTTGGCTAAGTCGTTGCAGTGCGTCGAGCAATTGAGTGGGCGGCGTCGTAGCCACTGTCTCAGCGACTTGTACAGCCAGTGCAAACGAATAACCTGTCGCGGCGTGGAACCAGCCGCCGCGATAACCGCCCGCCAACTCCGGCAACGCATAGCCCGGGAAAATTCCGCTGGTCGGCATCGGTAAGACGCCGGTCTCTTCGCGCACAATGCGATAGCCCAAACAGTTGCGGGCGGCCAAGTACGATTTGACTTGGGTCAAGCATTCGTTGCGATCGATCAATGGCGAGTTCGAGAAACGAGTGTCTTCAACTAGGACACGTCGACGCTCCAGCGGAAGCGTGTAGATGAAACGAAAGCCGTCGGTTTGATCCACGCGGTCGTCCATCACAATTGGATTGAGAAACGGCCAGTCGCTGTTGAGCTCGATCTCAAAGCCGTAGAATTTTTGGAATCCGCCGCGGAAGTTAGCTTTGTCCAGCGGTGTGGGGCCGCGATTATCGATCACCGCTGAAGCTGTCAAGTAAGTGCCATCACCCAGCCGGACGCGATTCGTCGTCAACTCGACGGCAGTTGTATTGGTCAGTAGTCGGCAGTCACGAGCGAGCAGCTGCTCGGCTACGACCGCTGCAAAATGAGTTGAAGAGCAGGTAGCGTAAGGGATCTCGACGCGACGCGTTCTGCCGCCCGCGATGATTTCATACTCGGGCCACTGGGACTCGATAAGGCGACTTGCCCATCCGCAGCACTCGAGAGGCAAATCGGTTTGATGGAACGACCAAGTGTGATTGCCAGCCAATTGCGACGCCTGTTCGATGATCGCGAGATGTGCGTTGGGCTGATGGTACAGGATTGCCAGTGCCATCAAGCCGCTTTGAAGCCCACCGCCGACTAATACGTAGTCAAAGGAGCTTTCGTCGCGCTCAAGTCGTGCACCTGGCGATGGACCGGCCGAAATCATGATGCGGGTGCTCCTGAAAGTCGTGGCTCCGCTGGAGATTGCTTCGTGCTGTTCAAGCTCACGTAGTCGGCTGCTTCGTGCAGCAGCAAGTGCGGAACAGCGATTGCGGATAAGCCGATGAAGAGCACCTGCAAGTATGCATGTCGATTGGCTAACTCACCGGTTGCAACCGCTGCGGCGACATCTTGGAAAACCCAACCGGTCAGCGCAATTCCGGCGATGGCCAGCACCGACAGCGGCATCACGGACTTCAGAAATTGAGCGTTTGACAGCCCTTCCTCTCGTTGCAATCGCTGCAGTCCGTGGAGCGAATGCCAGCCGCAGAAAAAGAGTGTGAACGAAATCAGAATCGGCGTCGTCGCCGCAAGCACGATTGTGGCGAGTGGCACCCAATTGTTTACATCAATCGCATTACCGGCGATGCGGCCAACGACGATGAGAGAGGCGACTGGCACGAGCAGCATCGCGAGTTCCTGAGTCACCGTGACGATTTGTTGCGCGTCATCCAAGTTCGTGGTAGGCACGATGGCGAGAAGTAATGTGTGCATCTCGCGGCCGCGAATGAGAGCCGGGATGAATATGATGAGCCCACCCACTGCGATCGCAGAGAGGTGAGTCTTGAGTGTTAACATAAACAGCCAGGAACGTTGCTGAGTTGCGTGCGAAGATCGTGTTGCTAACGCTGCACACGCATCTTTACTCAACTGCAGCTTGTCATCTTCGCGTCCAAAGTGCCACGCGGATACGACGGAAAAGAGCACAACCGTGAACACCGGAGCGATAAGCCAGCCGGCTGCGAATGCGATCGCGATGGTTAAGTAGGCTGGAAAAAACATCAACCACCAGCGTTGGAAAAAAAAGGGAATTAGTAAGCGGCGACCTGTCCAGTGGTCCAGGCCTCCATGTGGTACACCTACCATCGCAACTGCGAGAGCGGCGAGGTAGATTAATGCAGCTGTCTCCGGTGTACCGAGTAGTAATACGCCGCCAATCGCGACGACACAGATCGCAAGATATGAGGCAGCGATTGTCATTCGAGCACCCGTTTGAACCAAAGTGTGGCCCTGCTGTCGCGACCGCGCATGGCTGGGCCAAGCGGGTCGCTGCCAATCATTCGTGAACCGCTTATGCAACGGCTGGTGATGTCGTCGACTGTCCGACGACACTGTTCTCAACACCCTTGCTCTTCGCACGAGCGATGAAGTAAATCAGCAAACCGAAGCCAGCCTTCGCAGTCATGTCCGCGATGGCATAACCGATCTGCAATCCGACAACGCCCGATGCGTCGACGCTACCGCCAGCTTTCGCTTCGAGAGCGGTCATTGTGCCCCCCATGGCGTAAGCGATTGGGTAGACGGCCCAGGTGATCAGCAGTACGAGGCGCGCGATTTCGATCAGCTTCCGAGCGGCCGCTGGCTGTGTCTCGAGCGAGTTCGTCAACTCTGTCCACAGGACGAACAGAATGTAGAAGAACGGAATCGAGGACAGTGCACCCCAGATCACGCGAGCTGTCCAGCCTTCCGGACTCGAGATCACTTCACCGGGATAGCCTAGAGCGATCATCAGCGCTGCAGCGATCACCAGGCGTGTGAGCAGCGATCGAGCTTTGCTGGCTTGTAGTCGCAACACGGCCACCAATTCCACCATCAGCAACGGCACGGTCAAAATCCAGTCGGCGTAGCGATAGAAATCGTTGAACGCTGCACCAGATCCCTTGTAGGCGCCCTCGGAGAGCACAAACGCGTCCTGCCACGAATGCCGGATCATGAAATAGTGGTAACACGCGATGGTGACCACTAGACCACTGACCATCAGAGCCGGGCGGTATGCCTCGTCGACCGATGACCTCGACAGAAACAGAAAGATTGCCGCAGCGCCCATGGTGGCGACCGTCATGGAAAAAATGTTATCCACGGCGGAGTACTGGAAGACCGACAGGTCCGGCATACCTGCGGCCAACAACGACATCGATTCAAACATTGAAACGATCCTTTAAGTGAGAGACATGAAAATCATCCACTGGGAGACCTCTTCCCCAATAGAGCGGTTTTTTCTGGTCGCAGCCAAAGCTACCAAAACTACCGCACCGTTCATTGTGGCAGCTTGTCAAGGTGTCCTCAGGGTCCTTTAATCGGGCATTCTGGTAGATATTCCGGTTATGCCTCGAATTTGTGAGAGATTTGGTTGAATTGGTGTTTTGAAACGCTGGTTGGAGCTGAGAATTTTGACAGCTTTTCCCTGCTGTCTACAATGCAACGACGACTCAAATTCTTTCTGAACGAACGTAGGCTCCATGGTTCAAACGCTGTCAACATCCGAATTTGCGAGAGCGCTTGGCCTAAGCGACTCTTCGGTTCGTCGTTTGACCGATGCGGGCGACGTCGAAGTTCACCGCACTCGGGGCGGCCACCGGCGAATTCCTGTTTCGGAGGCGATTCGTTACGTTCGCGCGACTCAGACGCCCGTCGTTCACCCAGATATGCTCGGTTTGGACAGGTCGCCCGACCCGGTCAGCTCCGATCCTGAGAGGGACATGCTGCGCGTTTTAGAAGAAGGCCATGCGACAGCGGCGATTGGGTTGATGCAGTGGTTGTTCGCTTCGGGGATGAATGTCGCCGAGTTATGCGATGGCCCAATTGCTTCGGCCCTCCGCCAGATCGGCGAACGCTGGCCCCATGACAAGCGAGCCATTTTCGTCGAGCATCGCGCCACCATCCTGTGTGGTCGAGCTCTCAATCAATTGCGACTATCGATTCCAGTGCCGGACGAAGATGCTCCGAAAGCGATTGGGGCGGCGATGAGCGGCGATATGTACTTGGTGCCGACCTTGATGGCGTCTTTGGTTTTACATGATGCTGGATTCAACGAAACCAATCTCGGCCCCAATACCCCCTTAGATGTGCTAGCCGATGCAGTTATCGACGAGCAACCAGATTTGATCTGGTTGAGTCTGTCGGAACCGTTCCGCAGCAATAGTCACCGCGCTGAGATCCTCAAGTTAGCGGAAGTTGCGGAGCGTAATGACACAAAATTTATCGTTGGCGGACGTCACGCACATGAACTTGGCTCACTCCTGTTAGCTCAAGGAAGTAAGCCAGCCTGGATACTTTGCAAGTCGATGGTCGAGCTCCGAAGGCTGGCTGAAAACGCGGTGCAGTCACGCTGAGTCATGCTGCTCCCTTTTTACTCGCGCGTGACAGGGTGAGTATCTAATGGCTAAACGGGGGCGGCAAAGCTTAGCGTGTGGCGATTTGTCCTCAACCGATACGCCTTGCATAACGGAACGGTTCCGTTCATAGTGAGCCAGCTTTGACGGTTTAACATCCACAAAACTCAGGAAAATTTTCGGGCAAGGGTCATGACTAAACTGTTTACCATAATCACTCTGCTGATCTCACAGACATTCTTCATCACGGCGTGCAGCGCACAAGAAGTCCAGCCGACGAAGAGCGAATTTCGAACGCTTCCAGGCTTCGCAGTGGAGCTAGTCCACAAAGTCGAGAAAGACTCGGAAGGTTCATGGGTCGCGATGTGCGTCGATCCAAAAGGTCGATTGATTACCAGCGATCAATACGGCAAGCTCTACCGCGTAACACTGGGCACGGGTAGTGAAAAAGCGAAAGTCGAACAACTGAAAGTCGACATCGGCATGGCGCAGGGGCTGCTCTGTGCCTACGATTCGCTGTACATCAACATCAATGGTAAAGGCCCGACTGGGCCAGGCGTTTATCGACTTCGCGATACCGACAATGATGATCAATACGACAAGGTAGAACACATCGTTCCGCTCAAAGATGGAGCTGGAGAGCATGGACCGCACGCTCTCGTTCTCGGTCCCGACAAGAAGATCTACTTCTGCTGCGGCAACCAAACCGACTTCCCAGCCAAGTCGACAACAGGCGCGGTACCGCGTCACTGGAGTGAAGATCATTTACTTGGCCGCATGCCCGATGCGCGCGGCTTTATGAAAGATCGGATGGCTCCTGGCGGTTGGATCTGCCGCATGAATGAGAACGGCGACAACGTCGAGTTGATGGCCACCGGTTTTCGAAACGAATACGACATCGCATTCAATACGGACGGTGAACTCTTCACATATGACGCTGACATGGAATGGGATATTGGGACCCCCTGGTATCGTCCCACCCGTGTAAACCACTGCATCAGCGGAGCAGAATTTGGTTGGCGCAACGGGACAGGCAAGTGGCCAGACTACTATGGCGACAGCTTCGGCTCGGTAGTCAACATCGGTCCTGGATCACCCACCGGAATCGCCTTTGGAACCGGCGCCAAATTCCCCGCCAAGTATCAGAACTCGCTGTTCATTTGCGACTGGAGCTACGGAGTGATGTACGCGGTTCACATGACGCCGGATGGCTCGACCTACAAAGGTGCATTTGAATCGTTTGTGACCGCGGCCCCGATGGCAGTGACTGATCTGGTGATTCATCCCGACGGTGCAATGTACTTTGCGGTCGGTGGTCGCAAGACGCAGTCCGCTTTGTACAAACTCAGCTATAAAGGGACGGAAGCAACCTCGCCAGCCAAGTCGGAAGATACACCTGCAGCCATGGCGGCTCGCAAGCTGCGCAAGGATTTGGAAGCTTTCCATGTGATGCCCAATCAAGCTGCGATTGCACCCGCTGTGGCTCAGTTGGGAAGCGAAGATCGGGCACTGCGCACTGCGGCTCGTATCGCCCTCGAACATCTTCCAGTTGCAGATTGGCGCGAGTCGGCTTTGAAAGTCAGCGAGCCGCAAGCGGTCATCACAGCCACTTACGCGCTTGCGCGAACCGGTTCAAAAGCGGACCAAGCGTCGCTGATAAAGAAACTCTCCGCGCTCGACTTCAAGAGCTTATCGGCCGCTGCGAAATTGGAATTGCTTCGCGCTTATGAGTTGGTGTTTCTGCGGCTCGCGCCAGCCACCGCAGAGCAGCGCACGGCGATCCTCGGGCAACTTGACGTTCAATTCCCGAGCAAGGATGCGCTCGTCAATCGCGAGCTGGCTGTGGTGCTGGTGCATCTGAACGCGCCGAAAATTGTCGATCGTTGCGTTGCCCAGTTGAAGCTGGCCTCCGCACAAGAAGATCAAATTCACTACGCATTCTGCCTGCGCGACACCAAAGAAGGTTGGACCGCGGAGAATCGAAAAGGCTATTACCAGTGGTTCTTCGATGTTGCAAGTGCTCGTGGCGGAGCTTCCTTCGGTGGCTTCCTAGCCAACATTCGTACCGCAGCTATGGCAAACCTAACAGAAGACCAAAAGCGATCGCTCGGTGAACTGGCAGGCGAACTCCCTGCACCGCGTGATCCGCTGGCTGACTACAAACCGAGATCCGTCGTGAAAGCCTGGACCGTGGCCGATCTGGAAAGCGAACTGAGCAAAGTGACTGGCAAGCGCGACTTCGAGCGCGGTCGCGAATTGTGCGCTGTGGCTCAGTGTTTC
>JANPLP010000384.1:0-3712 GCA_031426595.1 Planctomycetia bacterium
GTCTGCATCGAACCTTCGTTGTACGTCAAATCGAGGTAACGCTGACGCTGCTTCATCTCTGGATCGGTCAGTCCCGCGTGCTTATCCGGTGGTGGTTCCATCGTCTTGCACATGAAGTGCAACTTCTCAGCGAACACGGTCAGCTCACCCGTATTCGTCCGGCCCAACCTGCCGTCGACTCCGATCCAGTCACCCAAGTCGTAGAATTCAGCGATCTCAAAATCACGTTCGCCCACTTGGTTCTTGCCGATGAAAATCTGGATGTCGCCTGTCCAGTCGCGCAAATTGATAAAGATCAGTTTTCCAGTCGGCCGCATCAGCACGATTCGACCAGCCACCCGAACCTTCGGGCCAATCTCTTCCCCTTTACCTTGACCCGTTTTCCACTGGCGGTAGTCCACTTTGGTGCCGTCAGCATTCACGGTATCGAGGTCAGGCAAATCCAGTTCTGCCCCCGACTCCAGCCGGAATTTGACTTCGCCCGACCGTTGACGAATCGCGCTCGTTAACGTCCGGTCGGGGAAATAATGTCCCCAGGGATCGACACCCGCTGCTTCAATTTTCTTGAGCTTCGCGAGCCTCGACGCTTGGTGTTGCCCTAAATCAACTTCGCCGTTGTCACCCACACCCGCGTTTTGGATATCCGTCATGCGTCAAACCGTTTTCTTTTTTAGCTAAGTCTTTGGTTGCCAAGTAGGTTTAAAAAGTGGTTGGAAGATTCTAGCCCATCGCGCTGAGGTTCTTCAGTCGACCCCGCGCGCGTGCGAAGCGCCCATGAAGTGGATTTGAGGGCAAGGATTCCGAGGGCCGCGTTCTTCGAGCCGTAGATTCTAGTCCCCCTGCAATCCTTCGCCCAGGGCGGCGAGCTGCCAGTCGTCGCGGGCCGCCTGCCAGCATTTAGCTGGGTGGTGGTTGAACGGGAGGCGGAATGCTGAGGGGTTCTACAGGCCCGCATTCCAAGCGACAATGCGCTCGCTAAAACCCCAAAGGAACCACGCATTGCTCGCCCGCTCAGCCTACATTCACGTTCCGTTCTGCAAGCACCGTTGCGACTACTGCAACTTCACACTGGTTGCAGGGCGCGATGAACTGGTTGCAGAGTTCTTGCAGGCGATCGAGTTGGAACTCGAACGAACGCTCCCCAGCGAGCCGGTCGAACTCGATACGCTCTTTTTAGGTGGCGGAACACCAAGCCACCTGAGCACCGGGGCACTCCGCCGCCTGCTGGAAATCCTCCACGCTCGATTCACCCTAAGTCCCAACGCGGAATTCTCCTGCGAAGTGAACCCACTCGATTGTACGCCAGAGAAGCTCGAGCAATTGTGGCTGGCGGGAGTCAATCGGCTGTCCATCGGCGGCCAGTCGTTCCAGCCCCGGAAGCTCCACCGACTCCAGCGCGATCACTCCGGCGATCAGCTTCGCGCGGCTCTGCAACAGACCATGGCTTCGGTCGAAAACGTATCACTCGACCTAATCTTTGCAGTGCCGGGTGAGACGATGGCCGAGTGGCGAGCGGATCTGAGCACAGCGATCGAAATCGGACCGCAGCACATTTCGACTTATGGGCTGACCATCGAACGCGGATCCGCGTTTTATGGTCAAGCCAAACGAGGCCGAATCCGCGCGGTCGAAGACGACTTGCAATTGAAGATGTATGAACTCGCCACCGATCGGCTGACATCGGCCGGTTACGCGCACTACGACCTCTTCCAATTCGCCAAACCTGGTTTCGAGTGCCGCCACAATTCCGCTTACTCGCTAGGCGAACCATGGTGGGCATTCGGACCCGGCGCAGCCAGCTTCACCGGAACCGTTCGCGCCGTCAATCATCGCAGCACGACGACTTACATCCGCCGAGTGCTCGCTGGCCAGTCGCCGATCGCCGAGTCGAAGCAGTTGACCGTGGAGCAACTCGTGAGCGACACGTGGCGGCATCGTTGCTCGTGAAACAGGTGACGGCTGCGGTATCTGTTCCGTGTGAAACTTTTGTAGCACACGCCCCCGTAGCGGAACGCATTAGCGTTTCGACCACCACAACCAACTACTTCACTCGTAGCGGAACGCATTAGCGTTTCGACCACGTTGATACCCACCTAACATTCTTCATTGAAACGATATCGAAACGCTAACGCGTTCCGCTACCAAGACGAACAACGCTAATTGGCATTCAACGGGTTCACGACCAACCCACTGAGCAACTTCGGATAGAAGTAAGTACTCTTCGCAGGCATACGTTCGTTATGCAAACTGACCGCGCGAATATCATCGACCGTGGCAGGCATAACAAGCGCCGCCAGTGAGTAGTGCTGGTTACCTTCTAGTTTCCCATGCAACCCTTGAACGACTTCATCCACCAAGTGCACATACGTGGGCTTGGGCAAGTCGCGTTGGCCGAGCAACTCTTCGAGGATCAAGTGATGCAGGATTGCAACCCCCAGGCTTCGCCATTCATCGCTCTGGTCAGGAGCGATCGCTTTCATCCGCTCCTGAGACAACTCGTTTGCAGTGACCAGCGTCCAGGCTTGATCCTTAGCCGTGTACAATCCAAACGCACCTTGATCGTCGAGCTCTTCGATCTGCTTCCACACCTCAGCCGCTTTCTCTGGTCCGGTCCCCATCGGTTCGCAATCGAAACAATCGCCCAGCTTAGCGGCTAACTCGGTGGCGGTCATTTCGCTGGCACCACTCAAGAGTCGATGCGTAGGGAGCACAATCAAACCAGGATCATCCATGCTCATACACATCGAAAGTACCGATCGAGCGGGGTGATCGGTGGGAAGCGTCCCGCCCGCGGCAGCGGCCAGTTCATCGCGGTAGTTGCAAGCCGTTTCGTAACGATGATGACCGTCCGCCACAAACATCGGCTTGTCCTGCACCAGCGACGCAACCGACTGAATCACTGACTGATTCGTCACCGGCCACAAGCGATGCGTGACCCCCAGATGATCAACGCATTCCAGCCCAGCAGTACCCGCCACGGCAGTTTCCAGCACATTCTGCGCTTCGTTGTGTGGGTCTGGGTAAAGCCCAAAAATCTGGCTCATGTTGGCCACACAGGCTCGTGTTAGTCGCAAGCGATCGTCTTTCGCTTTAGCATGCGTCTGCTCATGCGGGTAAATGTTCCCCTCGCCGAAACGAACCAATTCGATTCGAGCCATGAACCCGCGACGCGTGTGAGTCCGCCCGGCATGGTCGAAGATCTGGTGGTAAACGTAGATCGCTGGATCGGGCTCCGTCTGCATCACTCCGTCACGACACCATTGCCGGAAAAGTGTCGCCGCGCGTTTGTAGACCGCTTCCGCATCGCTGTCCCCCGGCTCCGGCTTGGTCAGTTCCAAACGGATAAAATTGTACGGACTAGCCGCATAAAGTTGCGATTGCAGAGCCGCATCGATCACATCATACGGCGGAGCGACCACGTTGCTGAGCGAGCCGACTTGGGCCAAGTTGTAGCGAATTCCGCGGAAGGCTGAGATTTTGGGCATGGTGGCTTTTAGAGATGCGAGTGGCGAAGTCGGGCGCCGTATTGTCCAGAGTTGATGAGTGTCCAGGGTTCCAGACCGAGTCACAGGAACACGAAGTAACGATAACGCGTTCAGCTGCATTATTGCAGGGGGCGTTATGTTTTAGGGTGGCACGCCCTGAGGCTTTGCGAAGGGCGTGGCGAATATGATGTTTTAGGGTGGCACGCCCTGAGGCTTTGCGAAGGGCG
>JANPLP010000385.1:0-3558 GCA_031426595.1 Planctomycetia bacterium
TTTTCATCAGAAACCTCAGTACGATCAGGCCGTGACGTTTCGTTCGGTGAGCAGCGAGGAGATCACCAACCAATTGAATGCGGCAGCCAAGCAGATTCGCACCTTGAATTTGCCGAGCGAACCTCAGTCGATTCAGGAGGAGTCGTCAGCCCCGCCCGCGACAGGGAGCAAGGCTGTACCTCCTGGCAAGAAACCACCAAAGCCGCCGAACCCGCCTGCAACTTGAACGCATGTGTCAGCTACAGAGCGAGCGGTGAGGCTGCTATACTTTGGAACTTCATAGAATTCCAATGCGGTTTGGGGAGTTATCGCTTGCTACGGCACCGTTTACTGTCGGCGTTTATTATCATCGGCCTATCGTTGTGCTTCGTGGGGCTAGACGCATGGTTGCCTCTAGGCGGTCGCGGTTATTGGATGGCGCCTCTAGGGGTCTATCTGATGTTCGGAAGCGCGATGGAGTGCACAGCATTGCTTCGTGCAAGTCCTTACGGTGCCATAGATCGACCGGCATTGATAGGTTGCGGGAGCATCATCTTCGCATCGCTGATCCCGGTTTACTGGCCGATTAGCGGATCGGCTTATCCGAGCAACTGTCTACTTGGCGAGTTGGGTTGGCCGATGGCTGCCTCGGTGTTCGCGTTAGTCGGTTGCTTCGCATGGCAACTACGTGAATATCAAACTGGAAATCGCTGTTTTGAGCGAGCCATTTTGGCCGGCTGGGTGTCCGTCTACTTCGGGCTGTGCTTCGCCTTCTGGATTGCAATTCGGTTGGTGGGCGTGTCCGGTTGGGGGCTGTACTTGATGGTCGGGATAATTGTGATCACCAAGTTTAGCGACGCGGGAGCTTACTTTGCGGGGCGTTTTCTGGGACGCACAAAGTTGTGTCCGGCGGTCAGTCCCGGTAAAACAGTCGAGGGCTTGATCGGCGGTATGCTGGTCGCAACGCTAGTCAGTTGGCTTTACTTTTCTGTCTTTGCGCCGATAGCATTCGGCAGTGATGCGGTAGAGATTCACTGGTTGGGAATTGTAGGATTGGGAGTCCTGTTGACTTTGGCCGGTTTGTTCGGCGACCTGCTGCAGTCGATTTTTAAGCGGGAAGTGCATGCAAAGGATAGCGGCAAACTGATGCCGGGCTTGGGTGGATTGTGGGACGTGACTGATTCGTTGTTGCCAGCGGGCGCGGTGGCTTATCTGATTGTGGTGGCGGATTTGATTCGAGGACCGGGGCAGATTTAGAGCGGCAAGTGACCGTTAAGCAAACTCCCGGATCGCGAAGTTTACTCGAGGAGTGGAAAGTGTCTGAAGCGAACTTGAATCTGAGCGATCCAAATTTGGTGCTCACGTTGTTCGGCCCTCAAGATCAATTTCTTCGGATGATCCGCAACCACTACGGCGTCGCAATTACGCATCGCGATGGCAAACTTAAAATTGTCGGTGACGAAGAACCTGTACGACTAGCGACCAGCGCTATTGAGTCGCTGCAGATCCGCGCTCGGCAAGGCAAATTGAGCTTGGAGGATGTACAAGGGGCGCTAGGCATCGCTGCCACGGTGGGCGTTGCCATTTCGTCGGACTCCGAAGTCAACTTGGCTCACCAGCACCGCAAAATCAAGCCGCGGACCGAGGGCCAAGCGTTCTATGTCTCACAAATTCGGCAAAGTGATCTGACGCTCTGTCGCGGCCCGGCGGGTTGCGGGAAAACCTACTTAGCAGTCGCATTGGCCGTGGAAGCCCTTAAAAGCCGTGCGATCCGCAAAATCGTCCTTGTTCGTCCCGCAGTTGAGGCAGGCGAGAGCCTAGGGTTTTTACCAGGCGATTTGCAAGCTAAACTCAATCCATATCTCAGACCGCTGCTTGATGGTCTAAACGAAATGCTAGATTATGATCAGGTCAAGTACCTGATGGAGCATGATGTGATTGAGGTGATTCCGCTGGCCTACATGTGCGGCCGGACTCTGAATGACGCTTTCATCATTTTGGACGAAGCCCAAAACACCACTTCGGCTCAAATGAAGATGTTTTTGACACGCATGGGAGAAGGCTCCAAAATAGTCGTCTCAGGGGATATCACCCAAGTGGATTTGCCAGGTGGGGTAACGAGCGGTTTGAGGGACGCTTGGCATCGCCTTAAAGGGATTAGGGGTGTAAGCTTTGTTACATTAAATGAGCGTGACATCGTCCGTCACCGCTTGGTTCGTGAAATAGTCAGCCGGTATGACTCTCGGCGTGTTGCAGAGAGTCAAGCGGAAGGACTGGAGGAAGACGAGTAAACCTCGTACAACTAGCCGTATGGCACCCATTAACACTAAACGCACGCGCAGTGAGCGAGTGGCTTCACTTCAGATGGAGCCCAGCGAGCTTAGCACTTGGCTCCGAGACTTGCTTACCGGTCAGGTGCTGTTGCGAATTGGTTCCGCGTTTGTAGCTGCGATCGCAATTCTCATTATTCAACGAGGGTGGCAACCGGCGTTTTCGTATCGCGAAGGTGACATCCCCTCGAGAGCCATCGTGGCGCGGGTTCCGTTCGATATGGTGGACGTGACCAAGCCCGCCGTGTTGCGGGACCAAGAGCGGCGCGCCGTTCTATGTCTTTACGAAAATCGATTGCTTCCGCAGTCCCCGCTGTCGCCGATTTCACAACTGCGCGATGCGATCAAACAGCAGTTAGTGATGCTGCTCGGTGATCAACCCTACGAGGAGCTGACCGACGAACAGCGCGGCGCTCTCGACCTATTTATTCCACAAGTTGAAGGGGAGCAGCCTTTAACTCCGGAAGACGCGTTACGAGTTGTCCGTAGTCTGTTGACCGCTTCTGGACAATCGGAGAAGTTTGACGAAGCGCTGCGAATGGTTCTAAATCCGATCGCTGAAACCGGCATTCTTAAGTCGCTGGGGCACGACACAGATCAGGGTAGCCAACGTTCGATTCTGGTTTTCCCGACTGGGCAACCTAAGACCGCTGTTTTGGTAGACGTGCCTGCGGCTCGGTTCGCTGAAGTTGCACCGTTGCTGCCACAGAAAACTCGCGATGCATTCCAACAAGTTTTTTCCAGTCCAGATTCAACCATTTTGGCTCGCATGGTGACTCACTTTATCCTTCCGAGGCTTGAGGGAATTGCCAGCAGCGCGACGCTAGTTTACCGGCAAGATCTCAGCGAAGAGTCTCGTAAGAAAGCGGAGAGTTCTGTTCAAGATGCGATTATCTCTTACTCACCGATGGTGAGCACATTGGCGCGAGCGGGGCAGCCGATGTCCTCGGAAAATGACATTCCGCTATTGAAGGCCGAGTACGACGCGTGGATTAAGCAACTGAGCATCGGTGAAACGGTAGCGCATGGTCTCGCCTTTCTTGGCATGGTTACCGCCATGTATCTGCTATGCGGTTTCTATATCTTCTACCAGTTTGATCGAACCATCATTACCGATCCCGGCAAGCTAACTCGGTTGCTGGTACTAGTAGTCTGCGTTTTTATCCTTTGTCAATTGACCACTCCCGATCCTTGGCGAGCTGAAATCGTACCCATCATTTTGTGTGCGATGACAGCGACGATCGCTTTT
>JANPLP010000386.1:0-4496 GCA_031426595.1 Planctomycetia bacterium
ATCGAGTTTGCGATCCCATTGAGCATGTGTCCCCAAGCCGATCGGCAACCCTTCGACTCGCACTTCCATCACTCCGCCCAGCGTATCGCCATCCTCGGCAGCTTGATCGATCAGTTTTTCGAAATCTGCGTCGCGCTGCGGCACGAGCGTGTACACGGAGCTTGAATCGCGCAGTAGTCGATGTTCGGCGAGCGTGCCGGCGGGTGTTTCGACTGCCAAGCCGCCGATCTCGGTTACGTAGCCGATCGTTTCAATTCCGAAGACTCGCAAAAGTTGCCGGGCAATCCCACCCGCTGCGACGCGGACCGCTGTTTCCCGGGCGCTCGCCCGCTCGAGCACGCCGCGAATGGAGCTCAGATGCTTGATCGCGCCTACCAAATCCGCGTGACCTGGTCGCGGACGCTCGAGTTCCTTCAGCCGCTCCAACTTAAAATCTGCGTTGATGACTTGGATGGTCAGGGGACTGCCAAGCGTCTTGCCTTGCCAAATGCCGGTCAATAATTCCAGTTGATCGGTTTCGAGCTTTTGACGACCACCGCGTCCATATCCTCCCTGACGACGTTTCAATTCCACGTTGACCATTTCAAAGTCAATATCGAGCCCTGCAGGAAATCCATCGATCAAAGCGATCAAGGCTCTTCCATGTGATTCACCAGCAGTCCAGTAGCGCAGCATTTCTTAAGCCTATTCATTAGTCAACGAAGTTTCCGTCTGGAGGCTTATTTTAACTGGGTAGAATCATTCCCCCAAGGTAGACTAAGCCGTGCGAGCAGCAGTTGCGGAAGTTTGTTGTGAATCTGGCTACGGTGTGAAGAGAATAAGGCAAAGCGAACAGAGTGACCCACCTTGCCCCGCCTCCTAATAGACTCGCTGCTGGCTTTCAAGCGACCGTCAGATCGGCAAAACGAAATTGGTTCTTGCTCGCGTTGATGGTTTCGCTCGTCGTTGGATTGGTGGCTCATGAGCCGTTGACGCCTGTGTCTGCCGCCAATTGGATTCAGTCAACAGTGGTGTTCATCGTGATGTGGATGATGGCGGCTCCCATTCCCAGTGAGCTGATACGGCAATCAGCTTCGCGACCCTGGCCAGCTATTCTTGCTTCATTGATGAATCTAGGTTTTCTGCCTGCACTCGCCTACTTTCTGTCACCACTTCTCAATAGCGAACTGGCGGGCGGTCTGATCGTGGCTGCGTCGGTTCCAAGCACCCAAGCATCCGCGGCCGTTTGGACTCGTAAGGCTGGCGGCGACGATACGGTCGCGGTCTTCGTCACGTTGATCACAAATTTGTCGTGCGCCCTGATCACACCTGCACTGCTTGTCTGGTTGATCGGGCGGAGCGTTCAATTGGATTTGGCAGACCTTGCAAAAACGTTGCTGCTGCTGGTCGTTTTGCCTATCACGATCGCACAAACGATGCGATTTTCAGGACGGTTTGCGAAAGCAATCAACCAGCGAAAAGTGTTGCTTAGCACACTTTGCCAAATTGGAATTCTGTCGATGGTTATGCTAGGCGCAGTCCAAATGGGAAAAAGATTGGCGAGCACAACGGCTGCACCGACAGGAGTACTGGCCATCATGGCAGTGATTTGTTTAGCCACCTTGGCTCACCTCACGACGCTCGTCGCTGCGTGGTACTTGGCTCAAGCGACTGGCGTTGCCAGACCTCAGCGCATCGCAGTCGCATTATCCGGCAGCCAAAAGACGTTGATGATCGGACTAAAGCTTGCCATCGATTGCGGAGTCAGCATCCTGCCGATGGTGATCTATCACGTTGGGCAGTTAGTTATCGATGCGTTGATTGCCGATTGGTGGAAGCGGTCATCCAACTCGCTGGACAAATGAAATATTGCTTGGTGAGCGTAGCAGGCTGTAACTTAGCATCGAGCGGAAGAGAACTGTCCGCCGCCGCGATGGGACTCGCCAGAACTCTTGGGAATCGAATTTCTAACGAAATCCGCTACGACAGTTATTGACCGCCCGTAACTTAGCGGACTTTGCCGCAAATGATGCTGGCGTTATGGCCTCCAAAACCAAAACTATTGTTCATCGCCGTTGTAACTTTGCGATGGGCTGGCACATTCGGCGTGTAGTCGAGATCACAGTCTGGATCGGGGTTTTCGAGGTTGATCGTAGGCGGAATGATGTCGTTGCTAACAGAGAGAATCGTCAGGATCATCTCAATGCCACCGCTGGCGCCAAGCGCGTGACCGAGACTCCCTTTCGTACTCGATATTGCAACATGGCGAGCATGTTCGCCATAGACAGTTTTCAGTGCAACCGTCTCCGCCTTATCGCCCAGCGGTGTGCTGGTTCCGTGCGCGTTGATGTAATCCATGGCTGTCGGGTCGAGTTTTGCATCGCGGAGCGCATTGGACATCGCGCGTGCTGCGCCTGAGCCGGCTGGATCAGGTTGTGTTATGTGGCCCGCGTCGCCGCTCGCGCCGTAACCGAGCACCTCAGCATAAATTCGAGCGCCTCGAGCCTTAGCGTGTTCGAGTTCCTCGAACACAAGAATTCCTGCACCTTCGCTCAGCACAAATCCGTCGCGTCCCATATCGAACGGGCGACTCGCCTTCTCTGGCGCGTCGTTGCGATCGGAGAGGGCCCGCATGTTTTGAAAAGCGCTCAAGCCCATTGCCGTAATAGCCGCTTCGGTCCCACCAGTCACCACCACGTCGGCGTCATCGTACTGAATTGTCTTCATCGCATCACCCATCGCATTCGTGGCGCTGGCGCAAGCGGTGGCCACGGTAAAGTTCGGGCCGCGCAGACCGTAACGAATCGATAGGTTGCCACCGGCTGCGTTCAGCATCAACTTGGGGATCGTCATTGGGCTAACACGATCTGGCCCTTTGCTGAGCAGACGTTCCACTTGCACTTCGATTTCCGAAAGGCCGCCAATGCCCGAGCCGAGAATTACGCCGCAGCGATAAGGATCTTCTTTGCTGAAATCTAAGCCAGAATCTTCAATCGCTTTCCCCCCAGCGTACATCGCGAAAAGAGTGAATCGATCGAGCCTCTTGAGGTCTTTGGGGTCGCAATAGGTACCGGGATCGAAATCTGGAATGTCACCAGCCAGCTGAACTTTAAATGGCGTTGGATCAATAAGGCTCAGCCGATGGATACCGCTTTTCCCATCCAAAACACTTTGCCAAAGTTGACCGACCTCTTTTCCAAGTGGTGTCACCAACCCCATACCCGTTACAACGACGCGACGCTTCATGACTATGCTGTTGCTCTTCCGCCAAAGGGCTTATCCGACGGGTATTAAACCGACGGTCTTTCCCGAATGTGACTTACGTGTAATTGAGATGTATCGGTAACACAGAACCGTCAACCGATCGCCCTCGAATGCTGATAAGGTCCAGATGGCTAACGAGCTGTTCGTTCGCTGTCATTAAAACCGCAAGCACCATAAACTCACACCCCAGCTAACGCGACTCAGTGTCGGCAGGGCTGGGGTGGTATTAGCACCACCTCGACGTTACCCAGGGGTAAAGTTAAGGATGAGTCATTGGATGAAATGTAAAATTACGCAAACTAAGCTTGCTGGGCTTTTTCGATGAAATCGACCGCTTCGCCAACCCGCTGGATCTTTTCTGCTGCATCTTCAGGAATGCTAATGTCAAACTCTTCTTCGAGTTCCATCACTAGTTCAACCGTATCAAGCGAGTCGGCTCCAAGGTCATTCACGAAATGCGTTTCGCGAGTGATCTTGTCTTTTTCTACGCCTAATTGATCAGCCACAATATCAACCACTCGTTCCTCAACGGATGCCATTTTTGCACAACTCCCGAAACTTTTTTGTATCTAGCCTAAATCCGGCCACGTAGCCGAAGCACTGCTTTTTGAATCAGCCAACTGATTTGCTGTCTCTCAAAAACTGAGAATCCAGAAGATAGAAGATTTTAACAAAGTCGGTCAAGTGAGGTAGCCTGCTTACGCCTAAGGTATTTGGGAAGGTTTTGCATCTTCGCCTACGCCTTTTGGCGGAAAAATCCCATTTAGCCAACTTTAGCAGGTCATTCCACCGTCAACCACAATCACTTGACCAGTGATGTAACTGGCGGCTGAACTTGCCAGAAACAGAACGGCACCAGCCACATCGTCAGGTGTTCCAAAGCGATTGGCCGGAATGCGTGACTTGACCGTTTTAATAATTTCCTCGCCCAACGCCTCGGTCATCTCGCTTTCGATGAATCCGGGTGCAACGGCGTTAATCGTTACTTTTCGTTTGCTAAGTTCTTTGGCCAGACTTTGCGTAAGCCCAATCATGCCGGCCTTTGAAGCTGAGTAGTTGGTCTGTCCAGCATTGCCCACAATCCCTGAAACGCTCGACATATTGATAATTCGACCGTACCGATTGGACATCATCATAATCGATGCGGCGCGACAGAATAAAAAGCAACTTGTCAAATTTGTTTGAATCACGTCATCCCATTGCTGGTCAGACATCCGCGGCAATAAGGTATCGCGCGTGATGCCGGCATTGTT
>JANPLP010000387.1:0-2469 GCA_031426595.1 Planctomycetia bacterium
CAGGGAGAAACACGCGGCTGTGGTAGCCCGCGGGCTTTGGCTGGATCTTCGTTTTCGCGCTGGGGGTTTAGGCCTATGCCAGCATTTGACCAGTGACGAGTCGAATTAGTCCGCTAACCTGCGGCTTCGCCAGTAATGGTAGGGCGTTCTTCGTCAGGTTTTGAGACGACGGGATTGCTTCGATTGGCGATTTGAGTTCCGGGGACGACGCGCGGTCCCGGCAGCGTTTCGTCGACCAAGCGACTAAGTTCCGAGTTATCGATCACTTCAACTTCGATCAATTTCCGAGTGATGTTTTCCAACGCTTGTTTCCGCTCTGCTAGAACTTGGCGAGCGCGCTGTGCCATGTCGTCGATGATGCGTTTGACCTCTTCGTCGATCTCGCGCGCTGTTTGCTCACTATGGTCGCGACTGTATGGTTCGCCCCGCGCACCGCCAAGGAATGGGGAACGGCCGCTCTCGCGATAGTTCACGCGACCCAAGCGGCTCATGCCGAACTCCATTACCATGCTGCGAGCGATCGCGCTGGCGCGTTCGAGATCATTTTGCGCACCTGTGCTGATATCTTGGAAGATCATCTCTTCAGCAAGCGTCCCTGCCAACAAAACTTGCATCTGCGATTCGAGTTCGGATTGCGTCATCAAGTAACGTTCGTCTTCGGGACGCTGTAGCGTATAGCCGAGCGCGGCAAGCCCGCGCGGAATAATCGAGACTTTGTGAACCGGATCGGTATTCGGCAGCGAGTAAGCGACCAACGCATGGGCCGCTTCGTGATAAGCCACCCGCCGCTTCTCGTCTTCTTGCATCACCCGACGTTTTTTCTCCAAGCCAGTCGTAACGCGTTCGACACCTTCGTCAAACTCTTCTTGCCCGACGACATTCTTCCCTTTTCGAGCGGCCAGCAACGCAGCTTCGTTGACTAAGTTAGCCAAATCCGCTCCACAAAAACCGCTGGTGATCGAAGCAATCTCTTTCAGTCGCACATCGGGGGCAAGCTTGACGTTCTTCACATGAACTTTCAGGATCTCTTCACGTCCAGACTTGTCAGGACGATCTACTAAAACGTTGCGGTCGAAACGGCCCGGACGTAGCAGCGCCGAATCGAGGGTCTCAGGACGATTGGTCGCAGCGATCACGATGATGCCTGTGTTTGCATCAAAACCGTCCATCTCGACCAGCAACGCGTTGAGCGTCTGTTCACGCTCGTCGTGCACGCCTACAACTGAGTTACTGCGGCTCTTGCCCAGCGCGTCGAGCTCATCGATAAAAATGATACTTGGTGATTTCGCAGCCGCTTGTTGGAACATGTCACGTACGCGAGCGGCACCGACACCAACAAACATCTCTACGAAGTCGCTCCCCGATAGACTGAAGAATGGCACACCCGCTTCGCCCGCAATTGCTTTCGCTAAGAGTGTCTTTCCAGTGCCTGGAGGTCCGACCAGCAACACGCCCTTGGGAATGCGCCCGCCGAGCCGCTGGTACTTATCAGGATATTTTAAAAAGTCGACGATCTCGCGCACTTCTTCGACCGCCTCATCCACACCGGCAATATCGTCGAACGTAATGCCAATATCATCCTGAGCATACAAACGCCCGCGCGAACGGCCGAAAGACATCGGCGATCCAACTCCACCGATCTTGCGAGCGGCAAACATCATGATGAAAAACGCTGCTGCGATCATCAACAGCACCGGCCCATATTGGCTCATGAAATTCGGGCCATCCGTGAACCCCCAATCCACGCCGCTGGCCGTCAGCAGCTCGCGAATCTCCGCATTGGTCTGGTCCGAATCATCTTTGCTCACTCGAAACTCGATCTTCGCAGCAGGCTCCGTCGATTCGCTGTTCACTAGAGTACGCCGCATCACAGTGCCGCTGATGAACGACTTGTCGACTCGCACCCCCCGGATCTGCGACAGCTCGACTTTGTTCTTGGCATCGGTGGGCGAGGTCACGGTGATCTTGCCACTGAACCCCTCTTCCAGTTTCGCGGATGTAGGGTTGTCATATTTCGTGTCGCGAAGCAATCGCACCAGATCGGGATAGCTCAGCCGCAGGACCGCGTTGTTGACCGCGAAAACTCCGATCGAAATCAAGATGATGGCCGTCAGTACCAAGTACCAAAGCCAGTTGTTGGTTTTGCTGTCGCCATTCCGCTTGTCCTGGTTATCGTCGGCCATAAATTACCTGCTCGGTCCCGTCAGTTGATTTGTGTCGGCGTTGTTTTGAGTCACCGCCCAGTTGCATAGTATTGCTTACCTTCAACCAGTTCAAGCGACTGAACGAGTTGGGTAGAATAAATGGGGAGGTTCTCGCCGATTTGTGATTGTGAAAAGGTATAACCCGCACGATCGCGTTAAACTGAACTGAGAAATGTGCCGTCAAAATGCAACCAGTGCTTTGTCCAGATTTAATTTTCGGGTTGATCTTGATTGGGTGGCACGCTCTGAGGCTTTGCGAAGGGCG
>JANPLP010000388.1:0-2974 GCA_031426595.1 Planctomycetia bacterium
CATCAAACTGCAAGGTGTGTTGGCATCGTATTGCGCTGGAACATAGACCCAATAAGTGTGCTGCGTTCCTGGGTAAGCTTCGCTTGGCAAGACTTGCGCATCGGAGATGGTCCCCTTGGGCACTCCTTCCTGAGGCATCGAATCGGGACCAAGTTTGTACAAGTCATCAAGTCCCAAGTTCGGGGCTTGGCCAGTTGCTGGTAGGTGCACAATACTGACAGCGGTAAGCGAAACGACTAGGCACACTAGGACTTTACGAAGTCTGAACATGAATGAGGCTCACTGGGAGAGGTGTAGAGGCGAGGAGGTCATCTAGCAGTCTTTTGCGAAATCTCGCGACTGCTAGGAGAGATGACGAAGCTGCATTTTAGACAAAGCGAGCTTCGATTGGGACAACTTCGATGCGATGCAGAGACGAAAAAAGCGGCGTCCTGCCGCTTTCCAGCATCAATGCTACTGAACGCAATCCAGATGTTGTGCCCCCATGCATCCTTGTAGAGGACAAATCAAAGTGGCCGTCCTTAGCCCGATACCATCCCTGCCGTAAGTCATTGACTTGTCATCAATCGGAACAAGACAACGTTCAGTTGGAATAATTGCCAATGAGGCCCGCATCGATACAGGCCAACGCGATGTCATTCAAGGATGTCTGTTAACATCCGTGGGTTGTAGCCGTCGCCACGATTGTTCGTTAAGCTCAGAAGCGATTGCTGCGTGAGCTTATTTAAAACGCGAGTTCATCAAACCGGGTTAAAACAGATTAGGAAGAGGAGACTGTTTTGCCTTTTGATTTCTACCTGCGTCGTTGGTTAAGGATTGTGCGGCTAGACTGGCGGCTTGTCAAGCAGTTATTGACATTTTTTCCACATAGAATATCGGACCAATGAAGTGCAGGATTCGGGATCGTCTTCGCAGCAGCCCGGCAGTGGCTCACCAGATCTGCATTTGAACAACGTACAGTCCAGTCGTTTGGATCAAATATTGACGGACGATGTTTGCCGTCGACTTGGTATTTTCGAATTGCCGAGTGACTTTCGCTTGAGTGTAGTGATCCCCGTATTCAACGAAGTGAACACGGTGGTGGAAGTAGTAGAGAGAGTTCGGCGGACTGGATTGCCTTTGGAAATTATTCTTGTCGATGATGGTAGTCAAGATGGCACTCGCGAGCGGTTGGCCGAGTTGCCAAACGCAAGCGATCTCCGCATCATCTTGCATCCATCCAATCGCGGCAAAGGGGCTGCGCTTCGAACTGGGTTTCAGCATGCGACCGGAACTGCGGTTGTTGTGCAGGATGCAGACCTCGAATACGATCCGGACGATTTTCGGTTTCTCGTTCAACCGATCATTGAAGGGGAAGCAGATGTGGTCTACGGCACTCGATATGGGCATCATGATCGCCAAGTCCCACCGCTGTGGCACATGTACGTCAATCGCTGGATCACGCGGTTAACCAATTTGCGGACCGGTTTGTATTTGAGCGATGTGGAGACCTGTTACAAAGTTATGCGTCGTGAGTTGATTCAAAAGCTTGTGCCGGATCTCAAAGAAAATCGCTTTGGCATCGAAATTGAGCTGACTGTCAAACTGGTGAAGCTGGGCGCGCGATTCTACGAACGTCCTATTCGCTATCATCGCCGTGGATTTCACGAAGGAAAGAAGATCGGTTGGCGCGATGGGGTGCGGGCTTTGTACTGCATGCTGCGGTATTAAACGAGCGTTTATGGGCAGGCCGCCGTTGCTTGCATCGCGTAAGTGCTCGCCTCGTTGCGATTCAAACCACTAGACGTTTCGTGTACTTAAGGAGCCGACTTTGAATTCGAGAACCGAGACAGCGAGCTCGCCGGAAGCTCCGCTAACCGGTAAGCGTGTGCTGTTGCTGGGCACCTTAGGCGGCTTCACGAAACGTGAGTCGCATCAGTTGCTCAAGCACGCGGGAGCTCGAGTGCTGGAGTCTGCATCTGCTCAGATGCAAGTAGTTGTTGTTGGCGATGGCTACGAAGGGTTTGAACAACTCCTTGCAGATGATTCTCAATTGCGAGGCGGAATAGACAGTGGGGGCATTACCGTGTTGCGCGAGTTGCAACTCTGGGAACTGCTCTCACATCGCGAAGACGAAACGTCGGTTCGACAACTGTACACGCCAGCTATGTTAGCGCAATTGCTCAAAGTCTCCGTGCGAACCGTGCGTCGCTGGTGCCGCGCAGGACTGATTCAACCTGTCAAAGAAGTTTTAAATCTACCTTATTTTGACTACACCGAGCTCGCTTCGGCCCGGCAGCTCGCGAAGTGGGGCAAGGAAGGGGCAACGGTCCAATCGATTCAGCGGCAATTGTCGGCGCTGGCTGAACTTGCAACGACTGTGGGGCGACCTATTCAACAACTGGCCATTACTGCCGAGGGTAAGCAACTGTTGATGCGACACGGCAGCACCTTGGTCGAATCGACAGGTCAGTTTCGATTTAGTTTTGAAGAGCATCATGAAGCTTACAGCGAATCGCCGACTCTATCGATTGAGAAGTTAGCGCCACGGAGTGCAGCCAATGCCACTGTCCCTCAGGCGGGGCCGGCGACGTTGGAGCAGATGATCGAGCTAGCGATGTCGGCGGAGGATGAAGAGAATCTCGAGGCGGCCATGGACTGGTATCGAACCGCGCTGGCAGCGTTTGGCCCCAATGCCGATGTGAACTTTCAGTTGGCCGAGCTGCTTTATCGACAAGGGGACCCAACGGCGGCTCGTGAACGTTACTACGTGGCTTTGGAGCTTAACAGCGGTTTGGTCGAAGCCCGCGCGAATCTTGGATGTGTGCTCGCTGAGTTGGGTCAGTCCGAGTTGGCGGTGGCTGCGTTCGAAGGGACGTTGAAGCAGTTCTCTGACTACGCTGATGTTCATTTTCATTTAGCGCGCGCGCTCGATGACTTAGACGAAACTTCGAAGGCGAACTCGCATTGGCAGCGTTTTCTGGAATTGGCACCC
>JANPLP010000389.1:0-9451 GCA_031426595.1 Planctomycetia bacterium
GTCAGTTGGGGAATCGCGCTTTTTGAATACCTGCTTCAGGTTCCAGCCAATCGAACGGGGGCCACCGTCATGTCGGTCGGGCAATTAAAAATCCTGCAGGAAGTCATTGCCCTCTCGATCTTTGTGCCGTTCTCCTATCTCTATCTAAAAGAAAAACTTTCGCTCGATTACCTGTGGGCTGGATTATGCATCTTGGGAGCCGCTTTTTTCATCTTCCGACGACACTGGACCGAATAGCTCGAGAAACGCAGTGAACGACCGGCATCGAAGAAAAATCACCGATCGTTTTTCCGTTCAATTCACAACCAATCCTTCAGTGCGCGACGAAAACCAAGCGGCAAGTTGAGGCATGCGGCCATAGGCGTATGCCAGCATCGCGACCGGATGAATAGTGGGCTTCGTGGTGCCTTGCTCCATCTGCAATTTGCAAGCGGTGCATTCGGTCGCGCCCAACTGAGCCGGGGTTTCCTTCATGGTGCTAATCAGCGAACGACCGATCCGTAAGCTGGTGCGGTAATTTTTTCTTTGTAACCCAAACGTGCCTGCCATCCCGCTGCAACCTGTATCGGCTACTTGAATTTGCAACCCTGGCACCAGCTTCAATAAATTTAAACCCGGCCGATTTGCATTGAGCACTCGGGAATGACATGGTTCGTGATAGACCATCGAGAACGAAACAGGACGGAAGTTCAGCTCCAATTCGTTGCGCATATGCATCTGCCACAGGTAACCGCAAGCTTCGTAAGTGTGCTTGGAAATCAGTTCAGTATCTTCGTCTTGTAACAAGTTGCGATACTCTTGTTGCAAGCAGAGAGCAGCGGAAGGTTCCGTAGTCACGATGTCATAGCCGTTGCGAACCGCCTCAGCCAGCAGACGCACGTTCGAGCGCACCAATTTTCGAGCTCTAGCAATATCTCCGCTAGCGATCATCGACATGTACGAAGGGGTCTGATTAGTCGGCACGTAGACTTCCACTCGCTGATGCCGCATGACTTCGACCAGCGCGCGTCCGAGCAAAGGATTGTGCCAGTTGACGTACTGATCAACAAAGAATAACACCTTACGCCCTGAGGCTCGATTGAGTCGATTTAGTTTTTCTCGCGCTGCCCAACGCAAAAAAGTCTTGCGGCTGACCTTGGGAAGCTTACGACCTTGAGCGATTCCGAACGTCTTCTCGAGCAGCCAGCGAGCGAACGAATTGCCGAGCGCCAAGTTGGCCATCTGGGGGAAACGACTGCCGAAAGCGGCAAGCAAATCGAGTCGGTTGAGCAGTCGCTCCGATAAGGGCAGACCTTGGCCGGCGACATGCTGAGCCTTAATCTCTTGAACCAGTTTGGGAATGTTTACCGAAGCAGGGCACTCAAGACGACATTGATGGCAGTTAAAGCAGAGGTCGGCGACGGCTTTCATCTCGCGGCTCTCGAGCAGCTCCGATTCTAATCGTCCGGTAAGCATCCCACGCAGCAGATTGGCTTTCGCGCGCGGCGAGGCTTCCTCCCCTTTGTGAACGCGGAACATCGGGCACATGCGTTCCGCCGCAGCACTGCTTCGACACCGCCCACAACCATTGCAAGACCGCGCCGCGTATGACATCGGTTCAGCGCCCGACCAATCGAGAATCACGGGCAACTTCACAGTACTCGAATCGTCTTGATGGACTTCAACGTCGAGCGCCGGCAGGGAACTATCGAAGCCCAAGTTTTGCAAATCGCCGGTCAGCTTTTGCTCCACCCCCTGAACGCCTAGCAACGCGGTGGCGGCATCGAAGGCGGTGCCAACTGGAATCACACTGCCGCCCAGTGCGATCGTGTTCGCGGCGAGCTTATACTTCGGAACCGGACGCAAATTCTCAGTCACTTGCGGAGGCTCGTCGCTCATGAACTTGCCCGGATTCAGAACGTCGGCTGGATCAAAGATCTGCTTGATCTGCTGACACAATTTAAACCGAGGTCCCAGTTGTCGCGCAGCCATCGCGGCTCGGCTCAACCCCAACGCATGCTCGCCGGAAATGCAACCGCCGAAGGCCATCACTTTCGAATAGATCGCTTCGCTTAACCTGGCCAAGCGATCGTGGTCTTGAGCGTTGCCTAGGTCCAAAAACGGCCGCACGTCGAGTTGACCATGAGCGGCGTGAGCGAATAACGTCGCCGTCACCCGTTCAGCCTTCAGTATGTTTTGAATTTCTAGCAAGAAATCAGGCAGGCGCTTGGGCGGAATCGAGATATCTTCGATAAAAGGGAGCGGCCGTTGGCTTCCCTTCAAGCGATACAAACGCGGGATGACACGCCGCGACAATCGCCACAGCACGCTGCGTTCTTGTTCGTCGGTAGTGATTCGATAGGACATCACCGGCTTGCCACGCCGCTGTAAGCGTTGCAACATGGCCATCAGGCGAGTTCGCAGTGTCGCGGCATCGTCGCCCTGCATCTCGATCAGCAACATGGCTTCTGCGCCGCGCGGGCCGATGGTCGCATAAGCTGATTCGGTTTCGCGAGCGATTTCAAGCAAGCGGCGGTCCATGAGATCGCAAGCTGCAATCTCTTCCTTTACAACTTCCAGCACCGCTTTCGCAGCCATGTCCATGCGTTCGAAAAACAACAGCATCAAACCACGGACAAGGGGCACAGGATCGAGCTCAAGAGTTGCCTCCGTGATGACCGCCAAAGTCCCCTCGGCACCGCATAGCAAACGAGCCAAGTTGACGTGGTCGCCATCCAATGTTTTTTCGACGCGATAGCCGCACCCGCGAGCCACCTCGGACCACGGCGGCCGCAACAGCAGAGCCGAATTGCGCTGTAGCAACGTTCCGACTTCGCTAGCCAAACGCTGCACGGTGGTCTCGGGTGGTTGATCCAACGCCCAGCGCTCCCGGCCCAGCTCGACCACTTCGCCGGAGGCTAAAACCGCTTGGAGTGACTGGACCCGTTGCCCCGCAGAACCGTACTTGGGAAAGTGACTGCCAGCGGCATCGATCGACAACATGCTGCCGATGGAAGAGACACATCGAGTGGCAGGGTCGGGACCGAACAGCAGATTTTTCTGATTCAGCGTGCGATTCAAATCCGCTTGCACGACTCCGCATTGAACACGGATCGTATTGCCGATCGGCTGATTCACGCGCCGCATGAACCTTGAGAAATCGATCACCAGCCCACGCCCAAGAGCTTGACCAGCCAACCCGCTGCCACCTCCGCGCGGGAACACGCTGATATTATTCTGCGATGCGTAACGCATCACCGCTGCAACTTCCGCGGTTGACTTGGGACGCACTACGCCGAGGGGGCAAATCTCATAGATGCTCGCGTCGCTTGCGTAGATCTGCAGGTGAATGGGATCGCAAAATACGTCGCCTTCAATCAGGCCACGCAGGTCAGCTTGTATACGAGCTTGCTCTGGATCCATGCGTTTTTTTAGTTGCGAGTTGCGAGTTTCAGAAGCCCAAAATCTTGAACCTTCGACATTGACCTCAAGTCCCAAACCCATCAGTTCAGTTGGCCGAGGTCCGATAACATTTCGCTCATCTCAGCCGCTGCGTGCAAGTCCCCCTGAGCTCGAGCCACTTCGATGCCATCGCGCAGGAACGTACGGGACTCTTCGACCCGATTCAGATCAGCCATGATTTGAGCACATCGAAAAAAGGCGGGCACATACGGCGGGGATTCGACACAGAGTTGCTGAAGAAGCACGACGGCAGGTTCGCATTCGTGGTCGTTCACCATCTCCAATGCCAAGCTATAACGCAGGAACACGTCGCGCGGTTCATCCGCCAACATCGATTCAATCTTTTCGCGCCGTGTCAGTTCGGGTTTGATCACTTAAGCACCTTCGTTTCAATAAATCGCTCCGCCATTGGGCTTATTGGCTCGCTAGGCTCATCAGGCCGATAAGTGGCCGTCACGAGCCGCGCGCACTTGGGCTAAGCCGGATTCAACCGGTCAGAACAAACACCTAATACACTTGCATATCAGCGACCTGACAAGCAGCCGGCCGATTAGCTATCCGTTCGGGCAGGCGATTGACTAATTAACTGTACGTGCCTCCGGCTCTCGAGGCCAGTTCCTTGCCTAGTGGGAGGACCGGCAACTGCCATAACGCGGCGAATAGTCAAAGGCGATTAGTCAAGGGCGATGCTGCCGCGGGCTAATGTACCATCTTGCCAACCCTTCCGCAGTCCCGACAGTAATATGCCGGCCACCTTACGCATTATGATCCAATCCAATTCAGTTTCCTACAAGTCAAAATGGCTCAGATCGACCCGCCGCAACGCGAAACAGCCTTACCACCAGCCCATTCCATCAGCAATTCGGACCCGAAAACAATCGGGAAAGCGGCTTAGCCATTTCAAATTTTGCCTTCAATCGGCTAAAACATAGAATGCAAAGCGGGTCGTTACGCGAACTTCTGCGAACCGACTGCCTATTGGCTAAACATCAAACTGTGAACAGGAGAGCAAGCGTGCGTCTTTTTAAATCCCTTTCAGCCCTGCTGCTGGCTGCCACAACCGCCGGTTTTGTCAGCCCTTCCGGCAGCGCAGCCGATTTGCTCACGATCGGTTCGGACGCGCCCGCACTCAATGTTGAACACTGGGTTCAAAACGGCAACGGCAAGTTCAAACCGGTTACGAAATTCGAAAACGGCAAAGTCTACGTAGTCGAGTTCTGGGCTACGTGGTGCGGACCTTGCATTCAAAGCATGCCGCATCTCGCTGAGTTGCAAACCAAGTACGCCGATAAAGGCGTTCAACTGATCAGCATCAGCGACGAAGACCTCGAAACCGTCGACAAGTTTCTCGAGCGCGAAGTGCGCGGTGCTAAAGCAGAAGAAGGCAAAGAGGACGCCAAGCCGAAAACGTATCGCGAACTCACCAGCGCCTACTGCTTAACGACCGACCCGGATCAATCGACGAACAAGGACTACATGGAAGCGGCCGCACAGAACGGCATTCCAACGGCCTTCATCGTCGGTAAAGACAGCAAGATCGAATGGATCGGTCATCCTATGGAAATGGACGAACCGCTGGCCGCTGTAGTCAGCGACAAATGGGATCGCGCTGCTTACCTGAAGATCATGAAGGAACGTCAAGAAGCTGAAAAGGCGATGCAGGAGATCGGCCAGCTTGTTCAAGCCAAGAAGTTTACCGAAGCGGTCGCTGCAATCGACAAGCTACTTGCCAAAGGTGGCGATAACTTCCAAATGAAGATGGCCAAATTGCAAGTGATGCTGATGGGCGACATGACCGACGAAGCCACCAAGTGGACCGCGACGCTCTTCAAAGAGATCGGCAGCAACACTGAGATGACCAACATGGTCGCGTGGAGCCTCTACGAGATGACCGAACAAGGGCGACTAAAATCCGACGCCATGATCGATCAAGCTCTGGCCGCTACCGAGAAAGCTGTTTCCGCCGCACCAAAGGAAACCAAAGCCAGCATCATGGATACGCTGGCTCACCTCTACTCGCTCAAAGGCAACAAGGCGAAAGCCATCGAGATCGAAGAAGAAGCGATTAAACTCGCAACTGGCCAAGACCTCGAATTCATGAAACAGTTTTTGGCTGAACTGAAAGCACCTGCCGAACCAGCTGATAAAGACAAGTAAGCTTTGTACGTATACGAAAGTCTTGCTAACTAACTTTTGCTAAGCATTGAGTGGAAAATAACTGTTTGCCGCCGCACTGGGATTCGCGAGAACCTTTGTGAATCGAATTTCTAACGAAATCCGCTACGACAGTTATTGACCGCCCGTTCGCAAAGCACAATCCTCGCCAAGCAGACCTTCGGGGTATAAAAAACGAGGCCCGAGAGTCCGCCCCCCACGGTGGACTCTCAGGCACTCGCTTAGTCACAAATGTTTTGTAGTTGCTAAAACTCGCAACTTTCTGCGGCTAGCTAGCCCGCAAGCTATCGAACCACACTTCCTTGATTCATTGGCCGAGCAAGGCGACTTGCGGACTGGAGATACTGAGTCGTTTCTTCTTGAACTAACCGCATGTCAGATTCATCAGAACGCACTTCTGCACGGAAACGATGCGTTCCCTCAGACGAAGCTCGAGCTTGAACACGAAGTACTTTCGTCTCGCCAGCTTCGATTCGGGCGATCGGTTCAAAGATGACTTGACCTGTGACGATTCGATGCTGAGCACCGTCCGCGCTCGTCGGTTCGATTCCGTCGGAGAACTGCGCCACAGCAACCACATTGGAGGCAGCTCGCGATCCGCGATTCGTAATCGACATTTCATAAGTCACCGTACCGCCAACTGGAGCTGGAGCGACCGGATCGTTAATGACCATCTTCAAGTCCGCAATCGCTTCAACGACTGTCGAAATGGTCGACACTGATGGTTTGCTGTTATCTGACTTGCAGGCTAACGCCAAACGATGTTCTCCGGCTGTCCATAGGTTCAGTTCAACTGGAAACGCGACCGATTCGCCCGCTTTGATTTTCGGGACTTCCCAAGTCAACAGATGCCCCATGACCGAAGCACCGTCTGGCTTCGTCAGCACTTCCGCACCTTCTGGAATCGCTAACTCAGCGCGAACAACTTTAGAGTCCATGTCGCCCGCGTTCTGGATGCGAACTTCATACGTGGATGGCGACCCATGATAGACACGATCCGACCCAGTGATCGCCGCAGTCACCAGAGCTTGCTTGACCAACACGTTGATGCTCGCCGAACTCTTCAGCTCAGCCGACATTGCTTCCGCATCAATGCTGATCGCTCCGCGCTCGTTAAAAGTCAGTTCCACATCGATGGATTGCTGTTCGCCCGGGAGAATCTCATCGATCTGCGTTTCGCTAGCACCGAACGACGCCGCGCCTAGCTTCACTTTTACGTTTTTCGCAGAGGCGGTACCAGGGTTCCGGATGTGCAGCCGATACGAATTCGCAACTCCAAATTCCGCTTCCGATGGCCCGTCCAACGCGAGCTCCAGACGAGCTTGGCGAACTTCGAATTGCGTTTCGCCACTCTTAGGCAACAAAGTCCATTCCATCGCGACGGCAAAGTTGCGAGGTGATTTGGCGGTCAATTGCAAGGGCGCGGATGCGTTTTGATAAGCCGCTAAGTCGGTGAAGGACCAAGTGAGCAACGTGGCTCCATCTGGAGTTCTCTCTGTTTGCAAATCACCGTGCGTAGGCTTGCCCTGATTGATCGTCACACCATTGGGAATCTCCAGCCGCAACATCACGCCATCTAGCGGGATGTCGTCGACGTTTCGAACAAGCACCTGATAGTCGGCAGGAGTTCCGACTGGCATGTCGTGTGGACCCTTGAGGAGTACTTGCAACCGTGGCGTCTCCATCGTCATGTGTTCATCAGCACTCGGTGCGGATGCGTTCGAGCGAATGGGATTGAGCGCTCGGGGCGCGCCAGGGATCTGTGTCGACGAAGGGCTGCTCGCATTCAACGCGGCTGAAGCATTCGGCGACTTGAACGCAGGTGTCGGTATCGCGGAATTCGGCAGCTGAGAAGTCGGCAATGTAGGCGCTGCGAATGATGGCACAGGTGGCAGCGCATTGGGCGACGTTGCCAAAGAACTTGGAAGCGCCGGTTGGCTTGGCCCAGAATTCGGGAAACTTGGCAGCGCCAGAGCATTGTTCGGTTGCTTCAGCTCCGGCGATGCACTCTCCGGACGCTTGGCAGGAACCGAATTGGATGAGTTCCCTGTGCTCAAATTAGCGGGCGGTGATGGCAACTGCGGCAACTTAGGTTGTGAAGGAGCGGCACCGGTGTTGCGTGAATTGGTTGCACCTGGCGCAGCGAAGGAAGGAACTTGCAGCGATGGATAATCGGGCGAAATTTTGCTCACCGTCTTGTCCGGCTGAGTCGGTTTGCCCGATTCGCTGGTTTGGTCAAGTGAATAGGAAGCACCAAACGGTTTAATCCCAACTGGTGCTGGCGCAGCGGCCCCTTGCGAACCGGTCGCTTGCTGACTGGTAGCGATCCGCTTCGGTGCACTCGGTTGTTCTGTCGCTTGGGTTGCAGGACGCGTATTGGCTGGCAAAGGACGGCGCGAAACTTTCGGCGCTTGGCTCATGCTTTCCACTGCCTGCACCCGTGGCTCATTAAACACCTTACTATTGTCTTCAGCGTCCGCAAATTCCTTCGACTTGGAGGGATCATACTTTGAATTCGAACTGTATCCGGTAGCTGGAGCCTCCTTATCGTTCAACTGGAAACGAGCTTCATTTGCCAGTTTCGGATTGGTGACCGGAACGCCCAACTCAGGCGCACGATTGCTCTTCGGTCCTACAGATGCCGACTTGTTCGAAATGGCTTCGCTCGCAGGACGCGGTGCCGGCACAGCCGCCTTACTGGTCTGGTCAGTGAATCGAGTTCCAGCGGCGCCAGGCGAAGGGGCTGGTTGTGCGGAGGGTGCAGATGACCTATTGGCTTGCAAGTTCGCTGTGCGGGATTCCATCGGCGTGCCGGCGCGAGGCTTCTCGCCAACCGGCCGAGGCTTAGGGATGTTGGGATTCGTCTCTGCCTTGCGTGTTTCTTTCGGCTGCTTCGGCGGCGCATCGGTGCTGTCGGAAGACGAATCGCCGCTCAACGATCGGAGCTGCTGAACTAACCCACCGCGAAATAAACGTGGCGGTTCGGTTTCCTGGGCCATCAAATAGGTTGTCGATATGCAAATCGCGCTGGTCGCCAGTGCTAGCGTTGCGGATCGAAGAGCGTTACAAAGTCGCTGGCGAGCCACATTGGCAGTGCGGCGCAACAGTTTTGCATTCGATTTTCGATAGCCAGGTTTCATATCCAGCAACTCCTACAATAGATCGAGGCACTCTCATCCGTCGTATCGACTTTAACGGTTGTAGGGGTTGAACCTAATTCACAAGAATTGACGACGTTCTTGTCAGTTCACACATTGCATGCATTAATCTTGCCCTCACATCTCGTAGTTTTCAGGCGCATTGAATCGTATGTTCAAAACGAAGTTTCAACCCGAGTTGGTAGCCGCTTCCGTTTGGATCGCGCCCAATGCAACGGTCCTCGGCGATGTCGAATTGGCTGATCAAAGCAGTGTCTGGTTCGGAGCCGTCATGCGGGGCGACACCGAATGGATTCGTATCGGCCCGCGTTCCAATGTTCAAGATCTCGCGTGCCTGCATGCTGACGCTGGCGTCCCTTGCACTGTAGGTTCCGACTCAACGATCGGTCATTCGGCCGTCGTGCACGGGGCGACAGTCGGCAATAACTGCCTAGTGGGTATCCGCGCGGTTGTGCTCAATGGTGCAACCATCGGTGACAACTCGATTATCGCCGCCGGCGCAGTGGTGCTCGAAGGCCAACAGATCCCCGCTCGCTCCCTAGCCGCTGGCATCCCAGCGCGCATTATCCGTGAACTCAGCGACGCCGACATCGCTCGCATCAAGCATGCCGCGCAACACTACACGCAAGCCAGCGCCGCCTTTCTCGCTTCGTCCCCGCGTTGATCGCAAACTCGAA
>JANPLP010000390.1:0-5827 GCA_031426595.1 Planctomycetia bacterium
CGCGCATGCCGAGATCGCTGAGCGTCTTCAAGACAGGCTTTTTGGGCTCAACACGTAACAGCAAGCGTTCACCCGTCGGAACACCTTGACTAGTCAACTCCACAATCCAATCACCGCTGTGCGATACTCCCAACTTGGCCGTCTGCCTAGAACGCCGGTCGGTTGGATTTAAGTTACATAGCCGCTTGAGAATCACGACCACGCCATCGCCCGTTGGACGATCCATCGGCGGCATGTTCTCCCACAACCCATCCACCCGGCAGCGAACTGAAACGCCCTGCGCTGTGCAGTCGAGCAGAATTTGATCGGCGCGGACCGAGATTGCTTGCGCAAGCAGCATGATCGCAACTGGATACTGCTCAACCGCCCGGCACGCAATCAAAATCCCTTGCTGCAATTGCTTATCCGATACTGGCGGCTTGAACTCCATCGTCGGCAATTGCGCCTCTTGGTTCTTCGCCGCCGCGGCACCGGTCTTTTTTCTTCGAAGCATATACAGTCCACTCGTAACTTAAATTGAACTTTAAGAAATCAACACGCGATCCGCCATTACGCCACACGCCAACTAAATAATCCCCGGCTGACTGACTTGAATGCCCTTGAGCGCCATCTTGAGTGCGTCCTTGTTCGGAGCCACTTCGAACGCAGTCGGACGATCGATCAGTTCTTTATCGATCAAGTCCTTGAGACTCATCGTAAAGTCCTGCATACCTTCGGCGGCACCGATTCGAATCGCGTCAGGCAGTTTCGAGTCCTTCCCTTCGAGAATCAACTTCTGCACCATCGGTGTCATCGTCATGATTTCGACCGTCGGCACGCGACCCACACCCGGCTTGATCGATCGTAACAATTTCTGAGCCACAATGCCCTTCATATTGAACGCGATCGCGCTGCGAATCGCGCCGTGCATCTCTTCCGGGAACAAGTCCAAAATACGGCCGATAGTCGTCGGGGCACTCGAGGCGTGAATCGTTCCAAACACCAAGTGACCTGTCTCAGCCGCATGGATGGCTGTCATAAACGTCTCTTCGTCACGCAACTCACCCACCAGAATAATGTCCGGGTCTTCCCGCACCGCATGCTTCATTCCGATTTCAAAGTTCTTGACGTCCATCCCCATTTCACGCTGATTGATCAAGCACTTATCTTCAGTGAACACGAACTCAATCGGATCTTCCAGCGTCAGAATGTGCTTGCTGTAGATCGAGTTGATGTAGTTCAACATCGATCCAATCGTCGTACTCTTTCCTGAACCGGTCACCCCAGCCAGCAACACCATCCCTTGATCAAAGTGACACAGGGTCTCCATCGATTCTGGCAAAAACAGACCAGCGAAGGGCGGAATGTAGTTGTTCACGCGGCGTGCGACCAAGCCGATTCGACCAAGCTGTTTGAGCATGTTCACGCGGAACCGCCAGCTCACGCCGTCCACTTCGACCACGTACGCAAAGTCAGCCCCGCCTTCCTCTTCGAAGTACCGGCGCGCCCGCTCGTCCATCATCGGTACAAGCAAGCGAACCATCTCTTCGTTCTCAATCGGTGGACGATTCAGCGGCTTCAAATCACCGTTGACCCGGACGATAGGCGGTCGACCGACTTTCAAGTGCAAGTCGCTACCCTTCAGCTTCACCAAGGCGCGGAATATCTTGTCAACTTCCAGTTCCTCGCGCTTCTTGAGCAGATTCCCGACTAAGCGGTCCAGCGTTGGGTCAGTCGCCACAGATCCGTTTCCTTCAGCCATAAATGATTTGCTCCAGAACTTTAAAATCCGCCACCAGCGACGTTGCCGCTCGCCAACAATGGCTCTTACAACCGAACCGGAATCCCGCGCTCCGCCATGATCCGTTTGGTAGCCTCTATTGTATACTGACCGAAATGAAAAATGCTCGCCGCCAACGCAGCATCTGCTTTGCCAATCAGAATTGCATCCGCCAAGTGTGCCGGACAACCCGCACCACCGCTCGCCACCACCGGAATCCCCACCGCGGTACTGACCGCTGCAGTGACTTCCAAATCGTAGCCATCGCAAGTCCCATCGCAATCCATACTGGTCAAAACGATTTCGCCCGCCCCCAGTTCTTCGATCCGCTTAGCCCAGGATACGGCTTCCAGGCCAGTCGGAGTTCGGCCACCGTGGATGTGGACTTCCCAAATCTCTCGCCCGTCGCGCTGCACCCGCTTGGGATCAATATTCACCACGATGCATTGACTGCCAAACCGTTCCGCCGCCTCCGCTACAAAGTCCGGATCCTTGCAGGCCGCCGTGTTGATCGAGACCTTATCGCAACCCGCCTGCAATAAGGCTCGAATATCCTCCAGAGTCCGAATACCGCCACCGACTGTCAACGGCATAAAAACCTGCTCCGCCGTCCTACGCACCACGTCCAGCATGATTCCACGCTGCTCATGGCTCGCCGTTATGTCCAAAAACACCAGCTCGTCTGCCCCTTCACGCTCGTAGCGCGCCGCCACCTCCACCGGATCCCCCGCGTCGCGCAAGTTCAGAAAATTCGTCCCCTTCACGACCCGCCCGCCATTCACATCCAAACACGGAATGACTCGTTTAGCCAACATCAGCACTTACCCCGCACCCAAGAACCCCAGAACCCCAGAACCGGATCACCTGTAGCAAACGACTTTCACAGCTCACCAGTCTATACGTAAATATCCAGTTCGTTGAGCCCGCTCGCCGTCGCCGTCGCGCGATCGCGAATCCGTTCCGCTTCCCAAATATCCGACAGCATGACGATCAGCGTCATCAAAGTAATACCAGGCGCACCAATCGCTACGCCATACACCGCCATTTGCCAGAGATTCGTAGCGCCGCCTACTGCATGCGCGATCGCTCCCGTCACAGAAACTATTACGGCCACTAATGTCGTCAGCCACATGAGCTGCCGCAACGTAAACTTGGCGTTACGCGGGTACAGCCGAACAAGCGCCTTGCACAACAAGTAAACACCAGCCGCTATCAAGAGCGACACAAACAGGCACAGCGCTCCCGTCATAAAGAACAGTAGAATCGCGGTCGGAGTCCAGATCGCGACTCCCAATTTCAAACCGCCCAATAACAAGCGGTTGCGACTGAGCCGCGGCGCGATGCAACACGTTGCCAAACAGGCACTGCTGAGCAAATACAAAAACACCAGTGCCATCGCTGCCAAGCTAATCGGCAGATAGTTTGCGAGCATCGCCAAGTACAGCACCTCAATGCCCATTAAGCTCGGCAAACAAGCACCCATGGCAAACATGTACAACCGCACTTCGAGCGTCCATGTCGAATACGTCGGCGCGACAACCGGCTCAGCGTGCTCAACAGGCTCAACAGGCTGAGTTGGCAACACGAGCCCCAGCGGTCTTGCAACTCCGGTTGTCTCTGTGTCAGTCCCATCATCCATAGACAAAAACGCCTTCTTGAACTCAACGGCTCATTCAACATTGACGTCATGACCGGAGTCGTTGTTCTCCGTGGTCGCTATCCAGAACGCAAAGCATGCCACTCCCGGAGTCGCCATCAGCAGCACGCCTCCCGAACCGAACAGCAAAAGGTTAAAGTTCCAATATTCTTGCGGAACAAAGGGAATCAGTACCGTCACACTTGCTGCCCAGAAAGTGATCGTCAGAATACTCGCAATCGAAAAACGGTATCGCGATTTGAACACGCGAGTAACGAGGTGTGTCACACTCAGAATGCTACCCGCCACCATGGCAGTTGGAATCGACACCAAGAAAAAAGTAGCGGCCAGCAACACAATAAAAATCAGTCCCCATAGAAGACCTCCGACTATCAACCCGCTTTGCACCCAGCGACCATGACGCTTGAGTGGCCAGAGGCAGCAAACGGCCATACAAACGCTGCCTAGCAAGATTGGCAACACCGCCGCCACCGCAAAGCTGCTCGACAACGCCGCCCACCATACGTCCGATCGAATCGCGAAATCAAATATCCTGTAAACACCTCTTGGTCCCATCAGGAACAACGGATAAACCAAATACCATACTGGCAGAAGCGTACCCATGAAAAACAGGTTCAAACGACGCTCGCTGCTCCAGACCGGATTCAGCGGGGCGTACGCAGGCTCTGAAACCGGCCACGGCTTACGCGACGCTTCTTCAAGGTGCTTATCAAGCAACGAGCCCATCACGCTACCTGCCACTGAGAATAACAGCCCGGAATCGCTGTCAAGAGTCACCGCCCAACCCCCATGCTGCAGCCTTCTGCGTTGCGATGCTTCCATTGTATTCCGTTTTCCATCATGACTTTTCTCACGACAGCTCGGCACAAGGCTAAGATTTAACAAAATTCTTTTTATCCCGTGTCAGTTTCCGCTGCGGCATGTGTTTATCTTCTCAGGAGACGATAGTTCATGTCGAACATGCCGGAAACACGCGACAGCCTAATTGCGCTGATCCAAGACCCGACAAACCGGGATGCTTGGGATCAGTTCACGCAGCTGTATCGACCTATCGTCTATCGCTTGGCTCGCGGTCGCGGTTTGCAAGATGCCGATGCGGAGGATCTCGCGCAGCAAGTTCTGCTGTCGATCTCTCGAGCCATCCCGGACTGGCAACGGCAACCAAACACTCGCTTTCGGCATTGGCTTAACCGTATCGCTCGCAACGCAATCGTCAACGCGCTGACTCGCGGACGAAAAGATCTCGGCGTCGGCGGTTCCGATTTTTTGAACAGCTTGAACAACCTACCACTCGTTACAAATGAACTCGAAGCGCAAATCGAATACGAACACCAACGCCAGTTGTATCGTCGCGCGGCAGAGATCGTTCGCGACTCGGTGAACGAAGATACCTGGCGGGCTTTCTTACATATCGTTGTTGAAGGTGAATCGACGGACTCCGTGGCTGCTAGGCTGGGCAAGTCGGTTGGCAACGTATACGCCGTCCGCAGTCGACTGATGCGACGTTTGCAAACCGTAGTTCGGGAATTGATGGAGGCCGATGAGTGATGCGAAACAATAAAATGCTAAGCACTAGTTGTTGCCAAACCGATCAATTAGAAGCCTATCTAGGCAACGAGCTCGCCGCGCGCGACGAGCAACTACTGACCGCACATCTTGAATCGTGCGCACCTTGTCGACGCCGCTTGGATGAACTGGCCGCCGAACCCGCCGTTTGGACACACGCCACAGCTTTCCTCAAAGACGATCCATTCGACCGGGCTGAAGTTAGCGGAATCTGTAGTCGAGTTGAAAGCGGGCACGGTAGCTTGGCCGACGAAATGCCGGCACTCCAACCGCAAATCCAAAACGTGCTCGATATGCTGAACGCGACCGACGACCCCAACATGCTGGGCCGCTTGGGGGCCTACGAAGTCTCAGGCGTTGTCGGATCGGGCGGAATGGGGATTGTCTTGAAAGCGTTCGATCGCCCGCTTGATCGTACGGTGGCAATCAAAGTCATGGCACCTTATCTAGCCACCAGCGGAGCCGCGCGGCAACGATTCTCTCGCGAAGCCCGCGCAGCCGCTGCAGTGCTTCATCCCAATGTGATTGCCATCTACGGAGTTTCCACAGACGCAGTTTTACCCTATTTAGTGATGCCCTATGTTGGCGGCGCATCGCTACAGAAACGCTTGGATAACGAGGGTGCATTGTCAGTCGCTGACATCTTGCGCATCGGTATTCAGATCTCTGCGGGACTGGCCGCCGCGCACGATCAGGGGCTAGTCCATCGTGATATCAAGCCAGCCAATATTCTGCTCGATCAGGGAGTCGATAGACTGGTCATTACCGATTTTGGATTAGCTCGAGCTGTGGATGACGCATCGGTGACGCGTACCGGTGTGATCGTGGGCACACCGCAGTACATG
>JANPLP010000391.1:0-3377 GCA_031426595.1 Planctomycetia bacterium
GAGGCGAGCGAGAATCTGGGAATCATCTTCATCGACGAAATCGATAAAGTCATCGCTAGTGAAGGCAAATCGGCGGACGTTTCGCGTCAGGGTGTGCAGCGCGATATGCTGCCGATCGTGGAAGGGACGACCGTGCAGACAAAGCACGGCTATGTTAAGACCGACCATATATTGTTCATCGCCGCAGGGGCTTTTCACCACGGCAAGCCGAGCGAATTGATGCCTGAGTTGCAAGGCCGTTTCCCGATTCGTGTCGAGCTCAACGCGCTGACGAAAGAGGACTTTGTGCGCATTCTGACTGAGCCGAAGAACTCGCTGACACGCCAGTATCAAGCGCTGCTGGCGACCGAGCAAGTTCAACTGGAATTTGGCGCCGATGCGATCGAGCGAATCGCTGAGTACGCCTTCAAGATCAATCAAACAACTCAAAACATCGGTGCCAGACGGCTGTATACGATTCTCGAAAAGTTGCTGGAGCAGTTAAACTTTGATGCCACCGATGCCGGTGCCAGCCACGTAACGATCGATGCCGCGTATGTCGACGAGCGACTCGCTGAGATTTGTCAGGACGAGGATTTGAGCAAGTTCATACTATGATCGATGAGCTTGTCGAAGGCTGCTCGTTCGAGTTGGCATGTTACTTGGGGGTGGCTGTTTTCGCGTGGAGTCAACTGTTGGGGCGACTGAGCGAATCGTTGCATAGGGCGAGGGGTCGTCGAAACGCTAACGCGTTCCGCTACGGGGTGTTGGAGGGACTAAGCGAATCGTTGCTTAGCGCGAGGGTTCTTCGAAACGCTAACGCGTTCCGCTACGGGGTGCTGGAGGGACTGAGCGAGTCGTTGCTTAGGGCGAGGGGTCGTCGAAACTCTAACGCGTTCCGCTACGGGGTGTTGGAGGGACTAAGCGAATTGTTGCTTAGCGCGAGGAGTCGTCGAAACGCTAACGCGTTCCGCTACGGGGTGTTGGAAGGACTGAGCGAATCGTTGCGAGACGCGACTGACGGGATGCGGCATGAGTAGAGCGACCCTCATTTCTCGAACGAAGCTGCGCAGTCTGCGAGTGCCTGACGTGGTGTGGCGCATGGCTGGATTCGCCATGATCAAGTCGATCAACGCATGGATGTCGACGCTCAATTATCGGATGGTCCGTTATGAGCGCGAAGCAGATCCGGCTGATGAGTTGTTCGCTGGTCCGGTCATTTTTGTCTTTTGGCACGAATACATTCCATTCCCTATTTATCTGCGACCGCATTGCCGTTTGGCCATGCTGCTGAGTCAACATCAAGACGCAGAGATTTTGTCCCACGTAGCACGGTTCGCGGGGTTGGAAGCGGTGCGAGGTTCGACGCATCGCGGTGGTACCGCTGCGCTGCGCGAGCTGCTCGATCGCGGCAAAGGGATGAACCTAGCGATCACTCCAGATGGGCCGCGTGGCCCGCGCCGCGAGTTGGCTCAAGGGGCCGTTTATCTTTCCAGTCGCCTTCAAGTTCCCTTGGTTGCGCTCGGAGTAGGTTACGATCGACCTTGGCGCAATCACCGTGCTTGGGACAAGTTCGCTGTGCCGCGTCCGTTCAGCCGCTGTCGGGCGGTGCTCGGCCCGAGAACTCAGATCCCGCCCAATTTAGAGCGCGAACAAATTGAAGAGCATCGTGTGTGGGTCGAAGCACACTTAAATAACTTGACGCAGATGGCCGAAGACTGGGCCGAACGCCGAATCGATTTCCCCAACTCAGAAATCCTCTACCGTTCACCCCCTCGCGGAAGCTGACGGACGGCGAGTTGACTCGTTGGCGTGCTGCCTGTTTGTTACTCGATGTAAGGCAGAGCGAGTGTGCTTTAACGAGAGCTCATGTGAGCTTGATTTATTGCTTAGATCGCTCTGGTATAGCCGGGTTCACTGCGCTCGTGGGTTCTCTTTTTGGCTATGCAGGAAGTTTGGTACCACGAAGGACGCGAAGTGCACGAAGGGAAAAGTAGGGCAGGTCGCGACCTCAAGGGGACAACGCAATGGGTTCGGGAACGCTGCTTTTACACAACTTGGCACTGGATTTCCTTAATACGAGTCTGTTTGCTGGATAAAGCCAAAATGGCAGGGCGATCGACGCGATTGATGCTGGTAATCACACATCGAAAGAGGAAGAGCAATGGCATTTCGATTTGACAAATTGACCGTCAAGGCACAGGAAAGTGTGACAGATGCGCAAAATCGCGCGCTGGCGTTAGGGAATCCGGACCTGGACACGCTGCATCTGGTGGAGGCACTTTTAAAACAGTCCGACGGAGTTGTTGTGCCGTTGCTCAAGAAGCTGGGGGTGGGTGTGGAGCAGCTTCGAACGTTGGCAGGAAATGAGATTCAGCGGCTGCCGAAAGTTAGTGGCGGACGCGAACCGCAATTGAATCCCAGCCTGCGAACCGTGCTCGATGTGGCGGCGAAGATTGCGGATGACATGAAGGACGAGTTCGTCAGTACTGAGCATCTCTTCTTGGGCTTGCTCCGTTCAGAGGGCAAAGCGCAGAGCTTGCTGAAGTTGAACGGAATCCAGGAAGCGGATGTGCTAAAGGCGCTGCAAGCGTTCCGTGGGTCGGCGCGGGTGACGGATCAAAATCCCGAAGGCAAGTTCAATGCGTTAGAGAAGTACGGCATCGATCTGATCAAGCAAGCTTCGCAGAACAAGCTGGACCCCGTGATCGGCCGCGACAATGAGATCCGACGTGTGATTCAAGTGCTCTCGCGGCGCACCAAAAACAATCCGGTTTTGATTGGCGAGCCTGGAGTGGGAAAGACGGCGATTGTCGAGGGGTTGGCGCTGCGCATTGTCGAAGGCGACGTCCCGCAAAGCTTGAAGAACAAACGAGTGATCGCGCTCGACATGGGTGCTTTGGTGGCAGGTGCCAAGTTTCGCGGCGACTTCGAAGAGCGACTGAAGGCGGTGCTGCGGGAAGTCAAAGACGCGGATGGCAGTGTGATTCTATTTATCGATGAACTGCACACGGTGATCGGCGCTGGCGCAGCGGAAGGAAGCAGCGATGCAGCCAACTTGCTCAAGCCCGAGTTGGCGCGCGGGCAACTACGCTGCATCGGCGCTACGACGCTGGACGAGTACCGCAAGCACATCGAAAAAGATGCTGCGCTCGAGCGTCGCTTTCAACCCGTTTACGTGGGCGAGCCGACTGTTGAGAGCACCATTTCAATTTTGCGCGGGCTCAAATCGCGCTATGAGTCGCATCACGGTGTGAAGATTCGCGATTCGGCATTGGTAGCGGCGGCAAACCTATCGAACCGCTACATCGCAGATCGCTTTTTACCAGATAAAGCGATCGACTTGGTAGACGAAGCGGCCAGTCGCTTGGCGATGGAACGTGAGAGTGTGCCTGCTG
>JANPLP010000392.1:0-4426 GCA_031426595.1 Planctomycetia bacterium
GGCAAATCGGCCGTAGCACACTATGCGGGTGTAGCTCAGTTGGTAGAGCACAACGTTGCCAACGTTGTTGTCGTGGGTTCGAATCCCATCACCCGCTCTAGGCCGATTTGCCCTTTTTTATTTTAATGTGCTTATGCTTATGGCCTCGCGGTCCATGTTTCCCCTCCCTAGCGGAACGGGTAATCGCATGGCAGCAGGCGAAAGGGAGTTTTCGCGGCTTGGTCGCACCCCTTTTAAATAATTTTTCTCAGGATGAACCGGAGCCCAATGGCGATGGCAACGACCGACGAACTTGAAACCGAAGATACCGCTGGCGAGGAAAAGCAAAAGCTCGAGTTTGACGTAAAAGTCGACTCGCCATCAGCTTGCGAACGGCACGTGGTGATTACGATCCCTCGTACTGAGGTGGATCGCTATCGCAAAGAAGCTTTCAATGACATCGTTCCAAAAGCCCAGTTGCCTGGCTTCCGCAACGGTAAAGCACCTCGCAAACTTGTTGAGTCGCAATTCAAAGAGCAAGTCGCTGAGCAAGTGAAGAGCTCGTTGGTTATGGATAGTCTTCAACTCGTCACCGATGCCGGACATTTCTCCGCCATCAGCGAGCCAGATTTTGACTACAACGCGGTCATTCTTCCAGCCGAAGGCGATTTCCGCTACGAATTCAAAATCGAAGTTCGTCCCGACTTCGAAACACCCAAGTGGGAAGGGCTCAGCCTGACGCGCCCAGCTTGCGACTTGACCGAAGAGCATGTTGACAACCACTTAGCACGCACACTGACCCGCTTCATGACCGGCGAACCGATCGAAGGTGAAGCCAAAGCGGGCGACACCGTGACCGTGAACGCGAATTTCACAGTCGATGGCAAGAAACTCAGCCAACTCGATGAAGAAAGCGTAGTCGTTCGCAAGAATCTTACGTTCGGCGACGCAGTCATTTCTGACTTCGACAAACTAATCGTCGGCAAGAAGGAAGGTGACAAGTTCACCACGACAGTCAAGATTTCTGATACGGCTGCCAACGAAGATTACCGCGGCAAAGAAGTCGAAGCTGAGTTTGAAGTTCACGAGATTCGTCGAATTGAGATCAGCGAAATTTCCGCCAAACAACTCGACGATCTTGGCTTCGAAAGTGTCGCGGAATTGCGCACCTTCGTTCGCACCGAACTCGAACGGCAATTCAAGTACCACCAGCAGCAATCGGTACGTAAGCAAGTTGTCGATCAACTGACCGCTGGCGCCAATTGGGAAATGCCCGAATCCTTGATTCGGCGTCAGACCCAGCGTGAGTTGCAACGTCTGCAACTCGAATTGCAACGCAATAGCTTCAGTCCTGAGCAAGTGTCTGGTTACCTCAATGCCTCGCGACTAAACGCCCGAGAGTCGACCATCCGCGCCCTGCGCGAGCACTTTGTGCTAGAAAAAATCGCTGAGGACCTGAAGGTTGAACCAGCCGCCGCTGACTACGACGAAGAGATCGAATTGATCGCTGAACAAAGCGAAACTTCACCGCGTCGCGTACGTGCCCGACTCGAAAAATCAGGTCAAATGGACGCGATCCGAAATCAGATCATCGAGCGCCAAGTCGTCGAAAAGATTACCGAAGCGGCCAAAGTTACCGATGTACCTGACGAAGAATTCCTTATGGATCGTTCGCCCGCCAGCAATGTCGACTTTTTGATTGCCGGTGAAATGGTTGATATCCCTGATGCGAAGTTCAACAACGAACCGGAAACATTGCCAGGTACACCGAAGCTACCCGACGGTCCAAAGGCCGCCGGACCGGCCCAATCGCAAGAGTAACAGCCATAGCGATATTGCTGTACCACATAGTTGAGACTACAAACCGGGCCGCTGACGTTTCAGCAGCTCGGTTTTTTCTTTTTCCAGCTCAGCCCAGCTTATCCAAAAACTTAAACATGCTCTTGCCAAAACTAGGCGAAGGGCCAACATTGTGATGTAACTGCAAGCGCATTTCTGATTGAGATCACGCAAGGCATCCAGCCGAAAGGGAGTGTACGTTGAATTCTGCTTACCCGAACCAGTCGCTTACCAATTCTCATGCTTACCAGAGCTATCAACGTCAACGTCAATTGACGCTCGGCGATTTGCTCTTGGAGAATCGAATCGTCTTCTTGCAGGGCGATATCCACACCGGAAATGCAAACGATGTCGTGATGAAGTTGCTATATCTGCAAAGCGAAAATCGCCGCAAAGATATTCACTTCTACATCAACAGCCCGGGTGGTGAAGTGATCGCGACGCTCGCGATTTACGACACTATGCAAATTCTCTCCTGCCCAGTTGCGACCTACTGCGTCGGACAAGCTGCTAGCGGTGCAGCTATCCTGCTCGCCGGCGGCACCAAAGGAAAACGCTATTGCCTGCCACATAGTCGCGTGATGGTTCACCAACCAGCAGGTGGCGTCTCTGGTCAAATTTCCGACATCGAAATCCAAGCGACCGAGATCCTGCGATACCGAGACCTGCTCAACGGGATTCTCGCAACGCACACTGGCAAGGGGATGGAGCAAATCGCTAAAGACTCCGATCGCGACTTTTTCTTGACCGCCCAAGCGGCCAAAGATTACGGCTTGGTGGATGAGATCCTGATGAAAACGCCTGTCGATGCTGATGAGAAAGCATAACGCACCCTCCCACCACAGCTCATACAATACACATCCATTTTGCTCGGAGTTGAACCACAACTATGCCAATGATTCCGTACGTTATTGAGAAGAGCGGTCGCGAAGAGCGCGTCTACGACATCTACAGTAGATTGCTCAAAGACCGCATTATTTTTTTGGGCTCGCAAGTTGATGACGAAGTCGCCAACGCGCTCGTCGCTCAAATGCTGTTCCTTCAGTCCGACGACCCGAAGGCCGACATCCATTTGTACATCAACTCTCCGGGCGGCAGCGTCAGCGCTGGCTTGGCGATCTACGATACGATGCAATTCGTATCCTGCGACGTCGCTACGTATTGCATCGGTCAAGCCGCTTCGATGGGTGCGGTGCTGTTGTGTGCCGGTGCCAAAGGAAAACGCTTTGCATTGCCTAACGCTCGCATCATGATTCACCAACCGCTCGCTGGGATGCAAGGTACTGCTGAAGAGATTTCGATTCACTTCAAAGAGTTTAAACGCATCAAGCAGAAGTTGAACGAAATCCTCCTCAAGCACACCGGTCAGACGCTCACCCAGATCGAAGCTGATACCGACCGCGATTGCTTCATGTCGGCTGAAGAAGGGGTAACCTACGGGCTAATCGACAAAGCCATCGAGTCGATGCCTCGCATCCCTGCTCCTGAGGCGTAGGGTTTCTTCGGCTCGGTGCACGAGCTGCTTTGTAATCGAAAGATCTGCCGCCGCCCCCTTCACTCCGGTTCTCCGGGGAGATGGGGGTATGTATTTTATGTAGGCCGTATCAAGCAACGCGCTGTTACGGCATGGACATCACGGCATGGACCACTCTGTGCCCGCCATCGCCACGCCCGCCATCGCCACTCTTATTCCGTTGGCTTTTCACTCGCCACTTCGCTCGCCAGCCCCGTACCAGCCACTCCCGCTGGAGCCGCCGGAATCTCGGGCAACTCTTGAGCCGCAGCCTGTTCCGCCAAATCGATTTCGCTGAGTTCCGTGTGATCGACGGACTTGCGCAGCACCAAGTACAGCGCACCGCTGGCCGACCAGAAATAGCTGAACCAATAAGCCGCGATCAGCGACTGCGCCAGCCAATTGCCTGCTGAAACAAGCTTCGCCGCTGCCGGCTGGCTCATTCCCCCACTGTACAGATAGGTATTACGTACAATCGACCAACCTGAATTTACCGTCCACGCGACCACTTGCTCGCCCACATATCCGCATCCAAACAATGCCGCAGCAAACAAAAATGCCACCACCGGTCGTTGGAAAAAATAGGCATTCGAGCGGCTAAAGCCCTCGAACGCATCGGCCTTCTTTTCAGCGCTAATTGCACACACGCTCAGCGGAAAACAAACCACCAAGCTCAGCACGAAACGACCCACTGCAAATGCAACGGGGAAACTGAGAAGTAGCAGAACTCCCGCCACAATGGCCCCCGGCGATCCTAAACGACTGATCAGCCCTAAGACGATCGGGACCAACAACAGCCCGCTGATTCCGACTAGATTCATCCCCGCAGACCAGAGATAGCTCTGCCAACGCTTCGCGACTAACTGCACCGAATGAAACCAAGGGGCCACCGTTCTCTGCCCCAACTCAATCATCGCTCGCCGCGCCAGGATTCCTCCAAAGATCGAAACTGTCAGCGACATCCAAAAAATCTCAAACGTCCAAAACGCGAATCCATTGAATCCGACCGGCTGCAGGGCTGCTGCGAGCACATTGAGCAACGTCCCCTGCCAGACGGCCACGTAGGAATCAAACAACCCCAGCTCCACACCCAAC
>JANPLP010000393.1:0-3282 GCA_031426595.1 Planctomycetia bacterium
CTGTGCCTCGCAGAACGCATACTGGCAACGCAGTCCGAAAACCAACAAGACACGGCGGAACAATCGCATGCAACGGCGCCGGCGGTTGGGTCGGCTTTGAAATCAAAGCGTATCGCGCCGTCCCGCTGATGCGTACCGTTCCACCACCAGTAGAGAGACTGCTGGGAACACGACATCAACCTTGCTGATGAGTTCTGTGAGACCTCAGGAGCGACGGTTGATGTGATGTTGAATTGCGGGTTCGAATGCGAGAACGACGATTCGCTGGAGGCAGTTTTGGCGCTTGAAAATCGTTAAAGAGATCGCTTGCTCGTCAAACGCTTCGGTAAATTGAGTTGTGTTTCGGCGTGAGGACGCGATTGATCGCTGCAAGCTGATTCGCTTCGACGAATTTCAATTCTGAGATTCGATTGAGACTTGGAGTGCGTTTGGCAATGATTGAAGAGACGCTTGCGCGATCTGGCTTCGGCTATAAACGGGTGAGCGTAGCGGGACTCACCAACGCAAGCTCGAAGCGCCTGGACTTGCGATTGCCTGAGAACTAATAGATTCGGCATGAAGCGAACGCTACAATCGCGTCAACAAAAAACGCTGCCCGAAAACCGCTCCCAACGCGGTGGAACAATCGGATGCACCAAAGTTCGCGATGCAATCCTCACTGACCGTCAAACTCACAACGCGAACTTGGTGATCCGTACCGTTCTGCCTGACTTGAAATCCATGACGAATACGAAGTCCAGCATGAACATGATGCTCGCTGCAATTGCGATCTTCGTATTTGCGATTTTTCTGTTTGCGAAGAGTCGCTCAACTCCGAAACACGAAACACTTTCCAATGCTGACGTGATCGAAGAAATGAGAGTGCGAGCAGCTTCTGCAGTTGTAGATGCACGAGACAACCATTCGATCGAACTTGACTACTCGTCTGACTCAATCGAAGAGGTAGAACGTATCCTCGACAAAATACATCGTCAGCACCTCCAGGAACCGATTGACAACGCTGAACTAAACCGACTTAAGCTAGAATGGGGTGGCTACGTTGGAGAGGTAATTAAACGCCTGCGAAACGCCGAATGGCAACTTGATTCCAAGATTGCAGGTCCGGGAAGCCTTCCGGTTGTCTATGAAAAATCTGGCGAGAGCTTTCCCGTGATGTGGTGTCTCAAACGTATTGTCAATGGTGCTGAAGACAACGTTTGGGACAAATTCAATTTGTTGGTTGTCAATCGCGATTCTGAACCAAGTGGCGCAGTCACGTTCTATCCGGACGGGACCGTCACAGGACTCGAAACGGCAGAACAAACCGATGGACACGAAGCGGCGGATCGGCCGCATTGACTTTTAGAAACTTTACTTGCCGCCGCTCGGTCATCGGCGGCCGTTCGACATGATTAACAACTATGACTGAAATGAACCTACGCCCGTCGATTTCCTACCAGCAACTGGGCATTATTGCGGCCGCTTTTTCAGTTGGCTTACTCGTCGGTTTGTTTTCCTTGTCCGCAACGGGAAGTTCGCAAACCACGCTTACACCTATGGCGCTGGTTGGTTTCGTCCTTTCTATCCTACTCGGTGGCGCTTCAATCGTACTTGCTGTTGTCGCGATATACCTTGGCAAGTCTTCGGAAACCGCCCTAATTGCACGAGGCGATGAAAGCGTGCGTTTGCAAACGGAGATATATACCAAAACCACAGATGCCCTCCAGCGAATTGCGTCCTCGACCGATGTCACGGAAAAAAGAATCGAGGACATTATCAATGGGCGTGTCGGAGACATTTCGCACGATCTCGCACGAACATTGTCCACGCGCGGGCGTCAATCGCCGGAGCACCTCGAAGAGAACATTAGGCGTTCAATCGCTCAATCGATGCGGTCGCAAGAGACCGAGGCGGCAAAGATCAAAGCCAAAGAGGACGAAAAAGAACGCGAGGAGCTTTATCAAGAAGCTCACAAAAAGACACTTATCGCGTTCGCGAATCGTGGGGAAGTAAAGATATCGAAGATCGAACATGGAAATATAAAAGAAGACGGTGAGGATTTGTTTGATGGTCTGTACGAGGCAAACGGACGAAAGATCGCCCTTTCCACATTTCGTCCTGATTGGAGCTCAAATGACATCAAACCTTTTGTTATCAGCGCCGCCAAGCAAATAAAAAGCGGAGTTGTTGGACATGTCGTCATCATTCTCTTCCGGCACGGGGAAATGGATTCCCGAGCGACTGCGCTTCAGGAAACGATCGATCTTTTTCCGCCGGAATTGCAGGCTGATTTCTCAGTACTTGAATGCGCTTTTAACGAAGCAGAAGACGTAATCGCAAAACTCGAAGTGTCGAACAAAATGTTGGACCGAAGCGGCGGTCCGACCGGTTCCTGATGGATACTTTTTTGGCCGCCGCTCGGTCAACATGGTCGTTATCGGGCAAAGAACGTGATGACAACGGCTGAAGAAAAGTCAAACGTTGCTACTCTGCCGCCCCAATTCGGATTGCGCGCAGTTTTCATTGCGATGGCTGTTGTTGCATTGGCGATTGCACCGATAGTCGCATTCCAGCGTGCCATGTACAGAACGCCGCATCAAAGAGCAATCGATAGTGTGAACGGCCTTGATGGCTGGGCTCGCGAAGAAGCTGACGGTTACGTCGTAGCTGATCTGAACGGTGGAACTTGCCCGATCCACGATGAGTCGTTAAGAAAAATTGTTGATTGTCAACGTCTCAGAAAGCTAACCGCATATCAAACACGACTTACGGACGCAGGGTTGCATTATTTGCGCGTACATAAGGACCTGCGGATTCTACATCTCGACGATTGCAAAGGTATAACGGACAAATCCGTTCCTGAATTGTCCCAACTTGATTGGCTCACTGAACTCTCGCTTACCGGAACTTCCATATCGGAATCGGGTTTGCAAGCATTGCGTGTGGCGCTGCCAGACTGTAGCATCAACCCAAGATCGCATGGCCTCGCCAAAGACTAACAAAAACAAAAGCCCGATAACAAAACCATGCACCGAAGTGGCCGGTCGGCCGCGCTCAACTTTAGAAACTTTTTTGGCGGCCACTCGGTGATGGTCGCCGTTCGCCGACAGAATGACTTCGCGTCACGCTGTTCGCAAACGCCATCGGAACACCACGTGACCGAAACTGATCCGCGGAACGCAAAACGTCAACGCATTGTCATCTTCGTTGGCTGCGTTCTCGTTACTGCCATACTGCACGTCGTAATTCGGCAACACTATCCGCCCAATATCGATCGCTCGAAGTGGTTGGCTGCGTTTGCAC
>JANPLP010000394.1:0-4394 GCA_031426595.1 Planctomycetia bacterium
GTTCAACGGATGTTCTACTGTCCTGAACTTCCGAGCCTAAACTTACTTGCGAAACGTACCGAAGAAACGCTGCGCTGCGGGGTGCCAGGCAAGCCCTTGCCAATGGGCAGCGCGTTCTGCGGAAAGTAAGCCGCATTCATCGATGGTCTTTTGGGAGAACAGGCACTCGAGCACTTTCTCGACGAGAATGTCAGGTGCGTCGGTGCGAGCGGCCAAGAAGGCGGTTGTCGCGACCGTGAGCACGCCATGTGAAGGTAAATCGCTCCCTGGGTACATGGTTTGCGTCAGCGGCAATGCATGAAACGTGGGTTGGTCGAGCGAGAACTCCATGGCATCTTCGATCGGCAACAATTGATATTCTCCTTCGGCAAGCAACTTTTGCATCATGGAATTGCCGGTTTGTACGACCACGAAGGCTGCGTCAACATCCGTCAATGTAGACAGGAGTCGCCAATCGCCGTTGTTGACGCGCACGTCTTCGAGATTCAAGTTGGCTCGCGCTAAAAGCAGCTTAGAAACGGAAAAAGCGCCTGACTTCTCGACGCCAATGAGAACATTTTTATCCTTCAAGTCAGCGATTGAGCTGATGCTAGAACCGTTCCGGACGAGTAGATGTACCGCCTCGTAATAGAGTGGTGCAACGACGGTGATCGGAGACGATCCGACCATGTTGGCTTGAAGGAGTGCCAGGTCAACGTTGCGGTTGAGTAGTTGGTCGATATTCTCGAGCGAGCCTTCCGTGTGCAACGACGTGGCATCGCAAATTCTCGCTGCACTGAAAGAGGTGCAGATCGCGTTGGCAATACGTTCGTAGCCACCGCCCGCTGCACCGGCCGCAATCTGCAAAGTGCGTGGCATGCGGTTCGTGTGCCAATTACTAGTCGAGAACATCAGCATGGTCCAAGCCATGATCATCATGAGAGCGCTGGCGATCAGACCTCGCTGGACCCAGCGATGTGCGTTGGTGGGTTCAACGACGCGATGATCGAGCACCGCGCCGATCATGGGAACTCCCAACAACCAATACCAAGCGCGACGCCAAGCTGGGAGCGGCCTCGCTTCGATCGGTTTACCTAGCAGGTAGCGATCTAGATCCGCGGCGAGTGCGCCGGCTGTCGCGTATCTTCGCTCGGGCGTTTTTTGCAAACAGCGATCGATAACTGTTTCGATGTTCGTATCAACGTTTGGATTGATTGTTCGAACCATTGGAGCCGGGCGATGGATGACTTGCATGATCGTTTGCACGACGGAGGCAGCCTTGAAGGGAGGCTGACCTGCGACAACTGTGAACAAAACCGCACCGAGTGAGTAGACATCGGTCGCGTAGTTGTGCTCATCGACGCGACCGGCGGCTTGCTCAGGCGACATGTAGCTGGGAGTACCCAAGGCGGCGCCCGTAGCCGTCAAGCCTGTTTCGTGTCCAATCGACTTGGCTAAGCCGAAGTCGGTAATGTGAACATTGTCGGAGCGATCCACCAGCACGTTTGCTGGTTTGAGGTCGCGGTGCAAAATGCCTTGGTCATGTGCGTACTGAATCGCTCGCGCGGCATCTCGCACATAACGAGCTGCAAGTTTACAGTTGAGTGGAGCATCTTGGGTGAGTTTCGAGAGGTCGGTCCCGGCGACGTAATCCATTGAAAAGTAGTGATGACCTTCATGTTCACCGCATTGATAAACGGTCACGATGTTCGGATGATCGAGCTTGGCGGCGCTGCGCGCCTCAGCGTAAAACCTCTGAACCTCCTCCTGACTAGCCAGCGCTCCAGAGCGGATCATTTTTATGGCGACGGGACGATCGAGATGAATCTGCCGACCAAAGTAGACAACACCCATCCCGCCACGACCCAGCACTCTTTCAAGGATGTACTCGCCGAAACGACATGGTAAAGCAGGGTGTGAAAGTTCGCTCGCGTCACGCAGTTGTCTGGTTTTTTGCTGTTGACTGGTTTCTCGCGACTGGCTGGAACTGAACAGCGGCCGAATGCTTGGCGAGCCGACGTGGGTGCTGTTCGCGTCGCCGACGGAAAACTCGACCGATTCGATCTTTGTACTGGGAAGGGTGGCTTCGTTTGGGTCTGCTGACCGACGCAGTGAGTTTTGCAACGGCAGCGTCTCGTCGGTAATTGGGTTCGGCTTAGGTGCCGCGATGGCAGCCACATCAGCGACCGTTGGTCCCGCTAGATGTTCAATCCAATCCGCTGCGGCCAGAAGTTCACTCAGCCGTTCGCGCATGGCTGGGTGTCTCGCCAGAAATTGCTCGCGGTCCGGAACATCCCCCTCGTCGCACTTGACCATATATTCGGCCAGCGCTAGTTCGACTTCGATTTCGAGCGGATTTTCGTCTGCCTGAGACACAAAGCAACTCCCGGGATTCTGTTGCACTGCCGCTTTAGACGTCTGCTGTTCGAGAGGTCTTCCATGAATTGCTGCACTGCAAAGTACCCAGTGAATATGTCCTGGAAGCCTAAGCCAGCGCAAGATGCTCGAACCGCACCGTCAGTATTCTATTCTCGCGGATCAATATTGGATACTCAATTGATATCGGCGCAGTTTGTTTCGCTCATAAGCGTTACTTGCAGGGCTACCTGTTCCAGGGCTGTTTGCGACCTTTGGCTGCTTGCCTCCTGAATTAGAGTTTGGCTGCGATCTGTTGGCGGCTAAACCGTTGGCCGACAAGCACTTCAATAGCTGCAGTCGAGTGGGGATCCAGCAGGTGCTAATTCGGCTTAAGGCAAGTTGGGCTACATTCGGCGTTGTTTAGGTTGATTGCTGAGGCTTACTAGTTGAGCGATGCGACTTAAGGGTGCACGGAAATCGATCGGTGTCGGCGGGCATTGGAAGTTCTCGGCGCTAGTGGATTGCGGGTGTGTCATTCGTCGAGAATAATGTCAGCAGATTGGTGGCACCCCACTTTCGCGTTGCACGGACTGCGAAACGCGGTTTGTGCTTGGAGGTGCAAGCCATCACTTCTAAGGCTTGTACTAGCTGGCGGCTGCGCAGTTCCTGTAGCTTTTGAGTTCAACACGCGAACTAGGAAGTGTACTGCTGCGGAGGCGAGCGAGTGGGCTCCGCAGCCCGCGTTTGACGGCCCAGGTTGCAAAAACTCTAAATCGGAATTCGCATGAGTGAGACGATCAAGAAAGCGCTGATCACTGGAGTGACCGGCCAGGACGGAAGCTACCTGGCTGAGCTGCTGCTGTCGAAAGGATACGAAGTGCACGGTATCGTGCGGCGAAGTAGTTCGACGGTTCGTTCGCGGCTGGATCATATGACGGGCAATCAGGACGTTTACAACCAACGATTGTTTTTGCACTACGCCGACTTAGACGATATCACCACGATTCGACGTTTGCTAAACAAATTGCATCCGGACGAAATTTACCACTTGGCGGGTCAGAGTCACGTTGGGGCAAGTTTTGAGATTCCCGAATCGACTTGCGAGTTCACTGCGATGGGGACTTTGCGGCTGCTCGAAATTGTTCGCGACTTGAGTCCGTTGCCGAAGTTTCTGCATGCGGGAAGTAGCGAAATGTTCGGGCATCCAGACCAACAACCTCAGAACGAGCAAACGCCGCTGAATCCGATCACGCCGTACGGAGTTGCTAAGACGTTTGCGACCAACATGGTTCGAGTTTATCGCGAGAGTTTCGGTCTGTTTGCTTGCAACGCGATCTGTTTTAACCATGAGTCACCGCGGCGTGGTGAATCCTTCGTGACTCGCAAGATCACGCGGGCTGCTGCACGCATCAAGCTCGGATTGCAGTCGACCGTGACCTTGGGAAATGTCGACGGCCAGCGAGATTGGGGATGCGCAGTGGATTATGTCGATGCATTTCACCGGATGCTGCAGATGGATCAGCCACGCGATCTAGTGCTGGCGACTGGAAAATTGCATCGTGTTAGCGATTGGTTAGAAATCGCATTCGCTCACGTCGGGTTGGACTGGCACAATCACGTTCAGACCGACCCGAGATTCTTGCGCAAAGCTGATCCGACGCGGTTAATCGGCGATCCGACTCAGGCCTCGCTGTTGATCGATTGGCGACCAACGACCACGTTCGAAGCCATGGTTTCCGCGATGGTTGATCATGACTTGCAAGTGGGTCGCGAATCTCCCAGAAGTTAATTGCGGGGTTGGGACTGGGGGAATATGATAAGGCTGCTCGGCTGGCCCCTCCTCAACTATCCCAAACTGCGAGAACTTTTTCTATGTACAACGAAATTCAACGCCGTCGTTTTTTGCAAATGACCGCCGCTCTTGGCGCGGGCGCGGCTCTGGCTGCCGCTCCCTCATTCGGTTTCGCTCAGGAAGCTGCTGCTAAGCAGAAGGATGGCAAGCAGCAGGACGGTAAGAAGAAAATGCCATTCCGCATCTCGCTTGCCGAATGGTCGCT
>JANPLP010000395.1:0-9095 GCA_031426595.1 Planctomycetia bacterium
GCGTTGCTGTTATCGACGGTATAGGTGTAAGCACCATTGGCGGCGATGTTAATCGAGCCGAAGGAACCGGTAACAGCCGAACCCACGTTGACGGCGGCTGAAGCCTGGACACCAGCTAGAACACCGGTAAACGTCTTGGTATCACCCGCGTCCACATCGGTGTCATTGGTTAGAACGTTGCCAGTTGGATTGGTTCCGGCTGTACCGTTAGCTGTTCCGCCCGCTTCGACGGCTGTGGCCGTGTCGAGAACGGCAATCGGGCCTTCGTTGACGTTCGTTACGTTGACCGTGAGAGCCTTGCTGAACGTCGCTCCGGCAGTGTCAGTGACTTGAACGGTAATCGAGTGCGAGGTATTGGCTTCGAAGTTGAGCAAGCTACTATTGGCAACGGTGACCTGACCGGTCGAGCCGTTGATGGCAAAGCGACCACCTGCAGTATCCGTCAATGCGTAAGTAACTCCATCACCGGAATCTATGTCGACTCGGCTCAACGTTCCCACGCTGGTTGTGTTGGCACTGTTTTCCGCGATCGTCAGTGTACCGGTAATATCCGTCGGAGCGTCGTTAGCACCTTGAATCGTCACTGTTATTTGCGTGGTACTGGTCAGGCCTGCCGTATCCCGCATCGTGTAAGTAAATACATCGGTGATCGTATTGGCTGTTGTGCGAAGTGCTTGGACTGTAGCGTTGCTATTATCAACCGTGTAGGTATAAGTGCCATTGGCAGCAATGTTGATCGAGCCGAAGGAACCGGTGACGACTGAACCCACGTTGACGGCGGCTGAAGCCTGGACACCAGCGAGGACACCGGACACCGTCTTGGTGTCGCCAGCATCCACATCGGTATCATTGGTGAGGACATTACCTGTTGGGTTCGTACCAGCTGTGCCGTTGGATACGCCGCCCGCTTCGATGGCGGTCACGGTATCCGCTACTGAAACAGGAGCGTCATTGACGGCCGTGACTATTAGAAGCGCGGTATCAGTCGCTGTCGAGAATGCGGTCGTACCGCCATTGATGGAAGTGTCGGCTACACTACCTGCGGTACCAGTGAAGCTGTCCCACGCGCGGAAGGTAAGGGCATCGGAAATGGATCCATTCCAGTTCGCATTCGCTTGGAAATAAAGCCGTGTGCTGGCGTCTGCCTGCAGCAACCGAGCGCTGCTGTTAGATACGCTCCCCAGTGCATTCCAATTGGTACCGTTGTTGGTTGTATAGAACCATGTTCCATTTGTTGAGTTAGTTGTAGTGACAGCGATTCCCAGCAAGGCACCTGAATCGGGGTCAGTGACGTTGTCGACTTGACCGGAAGGCGTCGCGAAATCGACCAGTGAAGAAACAAGCGTGCCGACACTACCTGATGGCGCACCGGCGTCCTCAAGAAGCGTACTGAGGGCCGGGCTTTTCGATGCGTCCAGTACGGGGGCCGTATTCGTGACGTAAGCGATCTGAACATTGTCTACGGTCAATGCGTTGCTACCGTTGGTTGCACCAGCGGTAAGAAAGCGAATGCGAGTATTGGCTGAGATGTAGGCACTGATGTCAATTGAATCTATCCCAGTGTTCTGACGCGTAAAAATATCCCACGTCGACAGCGTTGTGTAGCTGCCACCGCCGTTGGACGATACTTGAAAATATACCAACCCTGATCCATTGAGTTTATTGTCGTAGTTATACGACACTGTCGCACTCCGCGCGGCTGAGAGATCGACCTGACGATAGATGTCGCCGCTGGAGCTCGAAGGGGTTATAGATAGATTACCACCAGAGACGCTAAAGTCGCCGAAGGACACGCCGCCACCGCCCGGATCTGATTCGATCCAATTGGTACTCCAGTTTTGGGTGCCGTTGTTATTGCTGTACGCTGCAGTGCTAAAATTATCGTGAACGGTTTCATTAGCCAACACTTGCCGCCATGCTTGTTGGACATCGATGCTGAAGGCCACTTGAGACTCAATCGTTCCAACTGCGTACTCCAAAGTCCAGTTGCCACCAAGGAGTGCATTGCCAGTGTTATCCGTCGACGCGGCCACATCGGCATCGGTTAACTCGCTGAGCACTCCGACCAATAACTGTCCCTCTTGATTGCTTGCGAAGTTACAGCCATAGAACAGCAAATCGCCATCGGTCGTAAGGGCGTTACCCCAACTGGTGATTTGCTCTGCGTAGGTTGACACAACGTCGCTGGTAAGCCATGTACCGCCCAGCTTGACTGCTCCATCGATACCGTGGGAAATGAAATGAACTGCGTCGACAGTACCAACGTCATACCCAGCCAACAGCTCGGTGATCTGTTCGACACCGTCACGGCTACTATCGAGCAGAATCACATCGATATGCCTCGTTTGATTTGGGTTCCCAAACAAATCATCGACTAGTTGTAAATAATCCTGCGTTGCGGTATCGACGATGACGACTTCCAACCGCTGGAACTCCGCGACCGATGAGTCGACGGTGCCATCAATCGAGCCGGTGCGAAGCAGGTTGCCCTGAATGATCGCGCTGGAAGTACCAACATCCAGGCTTATCTGCTTCCCCTCGTTCCCCCAGATGACGTTGCGGTCAGCCTCGCTCGTGCCGCCGATGATCGTATTGCTGCCCAGCACAAGGATACCGGCCCCGGTGTTCGCCTCAGCAGCACCGGCATCAGTTCCCATGGAGCTCAAACGCCCTATGTAGTTGCCTACTATCGTGTTGCTGTCCGATCCGACTTGTATTTCGATTCCATTACCACTAAAGTCACGGATGACTAAGCCACGAATCGTGCTGCCATCAGCCGAAGTAGTGAGAACCAGCCCATCCCCCGAAAAACTCTTGTTGCCATCCAGTATGATAGCTGGCTGATTTCCATTAATCGCGAAGCTGTCGTCCGTTGTTGCGTCAAGAATGACAGTGTCCGTGATCTCCGGTAAGGCGCTGGTCAAGTTGATAGTGTGCACATCAGTCCCGACGATATTGAAAACGATCGTGTCAGTGCCGCTATTGGAGTTTGCATCGATGATCGCTTGTCGCAACGAGCCTTCACCGCTGTCGTGGGTGTTGGTGACGGTGTAAATTGCGAGCAGTCCCCCATAGGATTGCTGGAATGCGAGGCCAAACGCGTTCCGCGTTTTGATTATTGAAAGATCGGACTGATTGGTCGGATCGGTCGAAGCAGACTGATATTCCAGAATCCAATCACCGCCGCGCGATAGGTCGCCGGTCTTGTCGGTCGACGCCGCAACATCAGCGTTCGTTAGCCGGGCGACTGTGTCGATCATAGCTTTGCCATCGGTGCCGACTGCCACATCGCATCCGTAAATGAGGATGTCACCGTCAGCGTTGAGCGCCATTCCCCATTTTTGCAAATCAATCTGGTGATCAAGGACATTTCGCGCGGACAACCATGATCCACCCAGTTGGATCATCCCTTCGGTGCCGTGCGACACGATGTGGATAGCATCGAGATCGGTGTACTTCGATAGAGCGCTATTGATTTGATCGAAGCCGTTTTCGGTTCCGTTAAGGATTACAACAACTAGGTCGCGGCCCGACAACGTTGCGTTTTGCTCGAGATCAGCAATGAGTAATTCGGAATCATATAGGCCAGCCTGCACAAAGACCACTTCGTGGTGTAAGCCCTCGGGGCTGAGGGGGTCTGTGGCTTCCTGAAGCACGGCATTTGTTTCTGACGGGCTCGGAGCAGTTGAGGACATCTGTTCTGCAATGCCTTCGGCTAAGAATCGTTCCACGGATTCGATGAAGGGGCGTTGCAAATCGATATCATCTTTAAGCGTCCCATCTGCTGACTGCTGTTTTGCGTAACCATCCAATTGCCAGTCGCTCGGATCAATTCGAAAGTATTCGCCGGTCGACGTATTGAACTTGAGACTTGGATCTGACGCCAAGGTCTCCACGATATCCGTTGGCAATTGTGTGACGTGGACATCGCTCAAGATCGCAGGCTGGACGCTTGCACCCGCGATGGCTGCGAATCTCAAGTCTGTGGTTTCGCTTACTGCTTCGAAGGTAAAGGTACGAGTTTGCCAATGCTCGACACATGCGTTTTCGGTTTGGCTGACATAAACAGCAACGTCTGCGGAGTGAGCACCTGCTTCTACATGCAAGCCACTGGTCTCAAAGGGTTGCCGCCAGTTTCCCGACATGGAAAACGTAATCTGATACGTTTGACCGGGCACGGTTTCAATCGTATGGACAATCGCGCCCGGCTCATCGCCACCCACCAGCTCAATCGAGCGTCCACCGGATGGAGATGGTACAAAGTGCTCGCCATTAAGGTCGATCACTCCCGATTCCACTCGCCACCCGCCGACCGTCCCCCCTTCGGTGTACGCCGTGTAGCCTGGAAACAAGGCTGGGGCGCTCGCTTGAGTGAACTGGCCATCCAACGCAATATTGCTCAAATTGAGTAAACCAGGAACCTCGGTCTGACTTGCTGAGGTCAGATAGGCCTCGTTGAGGAAGACATTGGAGGTTCCCATCCTGTACTCGGTTGCCGACATGGCCGAATTCCCAAGTGCCGCAGGCGGACTAAATCCCAGCGAAATGCTCTGCGGATTTTCGGTTTCTGTGGAATAAGCAGTTGCGACGGTTTCAGTACGTAAAGCAGCGGCTGTTTCGGTACTGCTCTGCGTCCCATTTGTGTTCTGGAAGACTTGCAATTCGTTTTCGCTGCTCGACATCGCGTTAATCGATGCAAACGTGCTTAAGTTGCTGTCCAAAGGCTCAAACGGGGCGTCAGACGAATTCAGTGCAGAAACCGGAAACGATTGTTGCGACAGTGCGAAGCCATATTCTGTTTCAGACGGAATCGTTGTAGTCAAACTAAGGGACGCACCAGCAACACTCAAGCTACTACTGTGCGATATGCTTGTTGAATCTTGGATCTCGATAAAACCAGTAGTACCCACCACTACTGCAGCAAAATCAAGTCCAATGACCTGACTTCCTTCGCTTCCTACAGCGAATTGCAAGTCATTGCTAGTCAAGTTTGCGTTGCCGAGGATCAACAGGGTACTTGTTCCCTGATAGCGAATTTCGACAATGTCCGTCAACACGGGAAGCGTATTCTCGAGGTATATGACCGTCGCATCGGTCGGCAGATCAAACAGAATCGTGTCCAAACCCGCGTTGGCATTGGCGTCGAGAACCGCTTGACGAAGCGAACCTGCTCCGCTGTCGTTGGTGTTGGTTACCGTGTAAGTCGCCAGCAAGCCGCCGTAGGATTCCTGGAGGTGGAGGCCAAACGCGATTCGTGTTTGGATTCGCGATAGATCGGACTGATCCGACTGATCGGAATGATCTGATTCATACTCCAAAACCCAATCGCCACCTCGCGAGAGGTCGCCGGTCTTGTTGGTCGATGCGGCGACATCTGCACCGGTAATGCGAGCGACTGAATCGATCAGTGATTGACCCCGTGCTCCTGCGGCCACATCGCAGCCATAGATCAGGATGTCGCCGCCGTCATTGAGAGACATCCCCCATTGTTTCAGATCGGACAGGTGATCCTGAAGATTGGCCGACGAGAGCCACGAGTTTCCTAGCTGGATCTTGCCTTCGCTGCCGTGCGAGACGACGTGAATTGCATCCAATCCATGGGACTGATTCAGTGCGTTGTCAATCTGTACAAAGCCATCCTCGATCCCATTCAGGACAACGACCGAAATCCACCTCCCCTGTTTTACGGATTGAGTTTCAAGATCAGCGATCAACAGATCGGAGTCGAGTAGTCCAGCCTGAATAAAAACTAGTTCGCGGGATCGACTCGGATCGAGGGTCTCATCCCCAGCTACTGTAGCCAACACAGCCTGATTAGTCGCGTTTGAGCACTCTACCGAATAGCGGGCAAGCAAACCGTCGTAGCTGGTCTCCGACTGGATTGCTAAAGCACTGAGCAGCTCCGTTTCATTCAAATAAGAATCCAGAGACCAGTTGTCTTCCCTGATTGGGTCGTCGCCGGCTGTAACTGTTTCGCCATTTTGGAGCGAGACCGCAGCCGAAATGGACTCTAACAATGTTTCACCTCGGTTTAGATTGGTGACACCACAACCGTAAACCTGTGTGCTGCCGGACTCATCGAGCCGCATACCCAAATGATCTAAATTGACATTTTCTTTTTCGCCAGTGCCGTAGTAAACCCACCGACCACCCAATCGATCCGTTCCGTCGGTTCCGTGTACGACGAACTCGGAGTTGTCCGGCGATTCAAGATCTGCCAGTAATTGCTCAACGCCATCGAAACCGTCGTGGAGTCGAGCCGCGATGTCCGAACTGCCGTCTAATGCACTTTCCGCGTGGAATACACTGTCGGTCCTTTCGTCACCTGAGTCAGCAGTGTTAGCAGTGTTTGAATCGGCGTCCATGCTTCGAGCCGACTTGATTGCGTCGGCGACACGAAGGAGCGACTCCGAAGTCGAACCAACGGAAATCTCAAGCAGAAAAGAGTCCCATTCGTCTTGGGCGATGTGCGGCGGACTCTCGAACTCGCCCAGCGGTTGCTGAGCTTCTACTCCATCCAAAACAGGAAACGGGCTAGCGCTGTAAAGAATCCGCCTTTCCAGCTCTATAGCATCCGGCTTGTTCGCATCCTTGGGGCTACGCAGGTCAGTCAGCGCAAAGACGAGTGCTTCGAACCGGTCCAGGGCATTGTTCACCCAAACCGAGTCTCGAACTGATTGAATGCAGTACTTTACTGCTGAGAACAGGTTCAAGTCCATTTTTAAACCACTGAGGTATTGTCGAATGTTGTGTTCAAAGAAATTCGAATTAGGCTACGAACCGTTGGATTCCCTTTAGAAATTCTTTGCATCCAAGAGTGAAGCATGTGTAGATGACCATCGAGTCGACGCCATCTTCGTGATGCTGCTTCGGCCAATTTGAACATCATCACTAAGCTTGTTTTGCGTGTACCACTGCCTTTCGCCTTCTTTCGGCGGAGACCAATCGTGGCAAATGTGGATTCAATTGGATTGGTCCGTCGATGCTTGCGACGATCCGGAACCTCAGGTTCCGATGCCAGCTCATCGAAACGTACCCGACAGTTCGGGATGCGTAAGCTAAATCACCTTCGCTAATTGTGAGCTTTCGGAATTCCCAAGCGGACTTTGAGGTTTGTACTGATTAAGACCACACTTCTGGGTTTTATGCAGCCACGAAGAAGACAAGCTCGGTCCAATCGCTGATTTACTGCAGTGATCTAGCGCGTATTATCAGCGAGGGCATTCAATCGCAATCGCCGCATAATGTTTTGCCATCAATGATTGCGGGGGCGACAACTTTCCTAGTGCGATGTCCACCATCAACTCTCACGTGATGATTTCCACGGGTGGACTGTGCTTGCCGGATTTAACCTGCAGCCTCCCATTCACATCGCTGATTACCACCGAAAGGCCTTTCTGACCAATCCTGTACTCACGCTGCATAATAGCTAGTCCTTTTGCCAAGTCTTAATCTGACCATCCAAGCGGATGAGTTAGGTGCAACAATCCCGGAGTGAGTTTGGCTTTGATTTTGAATCGATGCGTAAGCATGTGCCAGACTATACAGCTGTTCCAAACGCGTACGCCGATCTCAACTCCATGATTAAGGTTCGATTCCAGCGGGAACGCCAAAATCGTTGATCTACGCGTACCAATTTGAATTGGTATCACCAGCCTTGCTGTACACGGCCGAGAGCAGTTTCGAAGTTTGGTCGATCGACAGTCGCGATGGTTCGACTTGGCTGTAGCTGTCGCTCATTCTGTTCCTCGTTAATTCCATTCTTCATCGCGTCTTTCTTGAAGAATCATGTCAATGTTGACTTGATTTTTTGAAGCGTCCATGGCACATGGTTAATGCACTTGCATCAACGGCTACATTCCAAAAGGTGAACCAACCATGACAAAAGAACACAAAAACTTGAACGCGGCACTTCGAACCATCTTCCGAAACATGGACCCTCACCAAGCACAAGAGATTCGTGATTCCTACTACAAGGCAGTCGAGGGACTTCGATCCCTCGCAGAGGCCCTCGAGATCGCCGATGCAAACCAGCAAGAGTCCGCAGGGCCCTTGCTTGTTGAACACCTGTACGCATGTGAAGCACTGGAGGCAATGAAGCATAGCAGACTCGGCGCAATCCTCTAAAGGGTCAGCTCTTCTGGTCGCACAAACGCCGCACTCTTCCTCGCGGCGTTCTCTCGTCTTGTGGCCGTAACATTCTCGACGTGTCGCTTTCTTCCGAGACTTTGCAACCAAGTCCCCATCTGCTTTCGCAACGCAATTTGGGGCAACGTACGGCGTCGTCGAGCGATCCAAAAAACATCGAAAAAGATTCGAATTGACAGCTGGAATTGACTGGATTGATTTTCAAAAGAATGGCACATGTGAATGAACGCATAGTGAATAACCGTTCAACACTTTGAAGCCCAAAACATGAATCTCGACACGCTGATCGAAATCCTGAATGACTACCGCGAAGAGCTTGGAGGCGACGCAGAAGTCCGTTTGATGACTCAACAGAACTGGCCCTTTGAGAACCGCATTTGCGGAGTTACTTCGGGGCAGGAAATGAACGATACGGACTATATCGACGAAGGGGACGACCAAGACGTCGCGGACGAGAGGATCGTCTACATCGTTGAAGGTGGACCATTTGCTACGGCAGCAAACGTGCTTGGGAGACGGGTGACTCTTGATCCTACGGCCTTTGTGCGGTGAAAAAGAATCTTTGGAATCTTTCGCCACAGCGCTTGATGTAAGGCGACATGCATGGCTAAGTGTGTTTCGGCAAAACGATGTTTAACCCTTTTCAAAACAGAGACGCAATGATGACCAGGACGACCGACCACAACCACGACATAGACCTCGACCTCGCGATCACCAAGATCGAGCAACGCACGATTGGCGGAGGAGCCTGGGTACTTGGAACGGTCAACGACCAATACAAATTTAACGCGTTGGTTTTCTCGGATCACGCCGAATGCGAATCCTACGAACTCGGCCAAAGCAAGATCTCGAAACTCTGGATCCAACGCACCGCCGACCGCACAACGCTCTTCAACTTTGATCGCGGGTTGGATGTACCGGCAGCCAACACCGAGATTCAGGTGATC
>JANPLP010000396.1:0-8211 GCA_031426595.1 Planctomycetia bacterium
ATCGTCGGCCCACCCGATACGATCGATGAAGAAGCCACTTTTCAGCAACTGACAGAAAAAGATCCGCAAGTCCAGGAACTGCTGCAACAGCAGGACGATGCGCTGGAAGGGAAAGATGGAGGTTTGCTGATTGCTATTAACGCCGAAACGGGCGAAGAAGCCCAACGCATCAAAATTGACAGCCTGCCTGCCTGGGATGGACTCGCCGGCGCGAATGGTCAATTGTTTCTGTCGACCTTGGACGGCCAAGTTATCTGCTTTGGGAAGTGACCCGCTCGCGAACCGAGCCCCAAGCTTGCTCGATTCGCTGGCGTTCCTATACTTGGCAACCTGTACTTGGCAACTTGAATCTGCCACTCCATGAAGCATAAGCCCAAAGCAAAAGCCTGAAACAAAAAACTGATGATGCAAATTTGGCCAGCGATCGATTTACTGGGCGGCAAATGCGTGCGGCTCCAACAAGGTGATTACAACCGCGAAACCGTGTTCGCAGACGATCCCGTAACGATGGCCCTGAAGTGGCGCGATGCGGGCACTGAGTTCCTTCATTTGGTTGATCTCGACGGCGCAAAAAATGGCAGTCAAATCAATCAAGATTGCATTCGACGCTGCGTCCAAGAAACCGGTTTGATCTGTCAAGTTGGCGGCGGTGTGCGCGATGAAGCGACGATTGTGCGCTTGCTCGAACTCGGCCTAGCTCGCGTGATTGTCGGCACCCGAGCCTTGCGCGAGCCACATTGGTTCGCAGACATGGCCAATAAGTACCCGCAAAAATTGGTGCTCGGAATCGACGCTCGTGACGGACGCGTCGCCACCGACGGTTGGCTCGAGACTTCCTCCACCACCGCCGTTCAACTGGCCCAGCAAATCGCCTCGCTTTCAGATCAAGTCCCTGCAATCATTTATACCGACATCGCTCGTGACGGCATGCTCACAGGCCCAAATTTCAAGCAGCTCGCTGAAATGCAAGCGGCTACTTCCATTCCAGTCATCGCTTCGGGCGGAGTCGCCACGCTCGACGACATCACGCAATTGAAAGCCATGAATACCTTTGGCTGCATCGTAGGTCGAGCCCTATATGAAGGTCACGTCGTGCTTGAAGATGTTCTTCGCTGCGCTTCCTAGCCGACCCAATAACGAGAATAGCAAAGTCGCTATAATGCGATGCGAATTCTTATCAGCTTGCCCGCTTACAAGGAAAAACAGATGGATGCACAGACTGCGATTCGCAACGTACTTGCCACCGGCGAAATGATCGGCATGGCTTATCTCGGAGACCTTACCGACGCAGAAATGATGCAGCGACCGCATGCCAAATGCAATCACCTCAATTGGCAAATCGGACATCTGATCGTCTCCGAAAATCAGTTGGTCGGAATGGCTTGGCCGATGCCGCCACTGCCTGCTGGTTTTGCAGAAAAGTATAAGAAAGACGCCGCGTGCAGCGATGATCCGAGCCAGTTTGCGACCAAGGATGAGCTGATGGCCGCTTACAAAGTTCAGCGCGCCGCCACGCTCGACGCCCTCTCGAAGGCCACGGCTGAGGAACTCGATCAAGCGACTGGTGTTGAATACGCCCCGACCCGCGGGCAATTGATTTCACTTAACGGGGAACATTGGCTCATGCATGCGGGTCAGTGGGTTATCGTGCGGCGTCAGAACGACAAACCAGTGCTCATCTAATCGATTGCCTTGGCGGATGACAAAGCTTGCTGCTGCGGTATACGAAGATATTCCATCACCCCGTTCTGCGTGGCGCTGGGATCGATCCGCAATCGAGGCTTGGCAGTTGGCTCGACTCAATTTGCAACTTGCTGAGATCCTCCCGCAAAACAAGTTCTATCGTCGGAAGTTCGCGCTTGACTCGATGCAGCTTCGCAGCTTGATCGAACTGCAACAATTGCCGATGACCACCAAAGATGAATTGGTTCAGTCCGTCAACGCGCAGGGACTTAGTCAGCATCAAACCTTCGAGCGCTCGCACTACACGCGCATGCATCGCACCAGCGGCACGAAGGGGGCTCCGCTTTTGGTGTGCGACACCCCCGAAGATTGGCAGGGATGGTGGTCAACGACTTGGCAGCACGTGCTGGAAGCCGCGTGTGTAACTTCATCCGACCGCGTGTTTCTTGCGTTTTCGTTTGGGCCCTTTATCGGTTTCTGGAGTGCTCATCAGGCTTGCGTGGACCGCGGTGTGATGGTGATCCCCGGTGGCGGACTGTCTTCAATCGCTCGCCTGGAATTCATTCGACAGTCCCAAGCCAACGTGGTCCTTTGCACTCCATCCTACGCCTTGCATCTAGCCGAAGTCGCGCAGCGTGAATCATTGCCGCTCGGCGAACTGCAAGTCGACCGCATCATCGTGGCTGGCGAAGCGGGTGGGAGCATCCCCGCAGTGCGCTCGCGCATCGAGTCAGCGTGGCAAGCCAAAGTGGTCGATCATGCAGGCGCCACCGAAGTTGGACCTTGGGGTTTCGGTTGGCCCGACCATCCAGGCTTGCATGTCATCGAAACCAGCTTCATCGCGGAGCTCCTGCCGCTCGGCGCTGACCAGGCTCTGCTACCCTCGCAGGCAACTCCAGAACAACTTGCTGCACCGGCGGAACTTGTGCTCACGTCACTCGGCCGCCTGAGCGCACCCGTCATTCGTTATCGCACCGGCGACATCGTCCAAGCTGGCTTTAGCTCGCGAGGGGACTGCAATTTCTTATGGTTGGGTGGGGGCGTCACCGGACGGTGCGATGATATGGTCACCATTCGCGGCGTCAATCTCTTTCCCAGCAGCATCGACGCTGTCGTACGCGAGTTTGCTTCGATTCAGGAGTACCGCGTCATCATCAGCCGCGCGGGTGCACTCGACGAAATTCGTTTGGAAGTCGAAGCGCCTGACACGGAGCTGACCGCGATCAGCAAACGCATCGACCTCACCCTAGGCTTGCGTATATCCGTCACCAGCGTGCCACCCAACTCCCTCCCCCGCAGCGAAGGCAAGTCCACACGCTGGCTTGATCAACGATCTATCAACAACTAGACCCGCGTTATTTGACGCCGCTCGGAACTTTCGCGACGCGTTACGCTGCAGGTTGCGCGGGTTCTGACATCGCCGACTTCCGTCTAAAAATCAGCCCCAAATCGTCTAGATAAGAGTACAGCACCGGAACTGCAAGCAACGTTAAGAACAGAGAAAGCGTTTGGCCGCCGACGGCTAGCACCGCGATGCTTCGTCGCTCCTCAGAACCCGGCCCGCTGGCGATCAACAAGGGAAGAAGGCCTGCCACGAACGAGATTGTTGTCATCAGAATCGGCCTCAAGCGGTCGCGGTTGGCTTGCAAGATCGCTTGATCGCGCGGCATGCCTTGCGCGCGGAGCGCATTGGTATGATCCACCTGAAGGATCGCCGCTTTCTTTACAACTCCGAATAGAACTAACAGGCCGAGTGCAGAATACACGTTCAGTGTCTCTCCGCCCCATAAGAGACTCAGCAAGCCGAAAGGGACGGCCAGCGGCAAGGTAAACAAAATTGTAAACGGATGCGCCAGGTGCTCGAACTGCGCTGCGAGCACGATGTACATGAACACAAAGGAAAGCACAAAGGTCCATTGAAATTCATCGAGCGTCCGTTCAAGTTCCTTGCCTCGACCGAGCACAAACGTTTCAAAGCCGATGGGGACTCCAACTTCCTCTGAAGCTGTTTTCAACGCCGCAATTCGATCCGACAATGCATAGCCTGGTGAGATATTCGCCCGCAAAGCCACCATCCGCTGCCGTCCCAATCGATCGATACGAGCCGGAGCGAAACCGAAATTAAACTTGATCACGTTATCGATCCGTGTCAGCCCCGAAGTGGTCGTCGAATTGCTGGCGAGCGAAATGGGATTCAATTGCGCCGAATTCGGCTCGGTGCGCACATATAACTGAGAAATGGACTCAGAATCTTGACGGTCCAGCCCCACCAATCGCAGCTCCACGTCATATGCATCATCCACCGACTTGTCCCGATAACGCGACACGCGATCGTCGCCCCCTACCGCTACACGCAACGTATCAGCAATCTCTTGAACCGAAACACCCATAGCCGCCGCCCGCTCGCGATCGATACTCACCAACAATTCGGGCTTGTCAAGTTTCAGCGTCGTATCAATGTCGACGATCCCAGGAATATCGAGTGCTTTTAGACGCAGTTTCTCGCTGAACTCGCTAAGTTTTTCAAGATCCGGACCAGTGATCGAAAAATCGATATCCACTGGCGCACCCTGGCGGAACGAAGTGAGGTTGCGAACAGACAATCGAATGTCCGGTAACTTACTCAATCGTTTGCGAATCTCACCCATCTTGTCACGCTGCGTGAAATTGCCTTCCCAAGCTGCGCGAGGATTCCCTTCGAACAATCCTTTGACCAGTCGCTCGAAAGAAAACGTGCGCTCTTTTGAGTCGATCAAGCGCACGTACAATTCGCCCCGATTCACGCCGCCAAAACCGCGCGTACCAACTGTTGCCAAAGCGAACTGAATGCCGTCGATCTTTGCCAACTCGGCTTCCACAACTTGCATGGCTTGATTCATCGCCGATAGACTGACACCCTCTTTCGCTTGGACTCCCACTTCAAACTCCGACTCATCGACGTTGGTCGGAATGTAATCCTGCTTGATCAGTTTGTAGAGCGGAATGTTAGCTGCGATCACGGCGACACAGAGCAGTAGCGCCATGAACCGATACCGCATCGTGAATCGCAAGCTGGCCATGTAAGCGAGCTCGATGTAGTGGTAAAAACCGCGACGCGAACTGGCGGTGCCGCCGGTCGCTGATGGCTTGGCTTTGCGCAGTAACTGACTGCACATCATCGGAGTCAAAGTAAAACTGACCAGCATCGAGACCATAATCGCCGCCGTCGCAGTCATACCGAATTCGTACAACATCCGGCCGGTCACACTCGACAGAAATGAAACCGGCAGAAACACGATGACTAACGAAATGGTAGTAGCCAAGACCGCCAGCCCGATCTCGCGCGTTCCATCGATAGCCGCCAGAAATGGATCCATCCCTTTTTCTTCGATACAGTGAAACACATTTTCCAACACCACAATCGCATCATCAATAACCACTCCCACCATCAGCACCAAGGCCAACATCGTGACGTTGTTCAGCGTAAATCCGAACAACCGCATGAATGCAAAGGTTGCAATGATGGACGCAGGGATAGCCACCGATGCGATCAATGTCGATCGCCATGATTTCATGAAAAGCAGCACCGTCAAACAGGCTAATAGAGAACCTGAAATCAAGTGCCCTTCGATTTCGTGAAGTGCAGCGAGGATGTATCGCGACTGGTCCTGAATAATCGTCACTTGCACATCGTCAGGTAGCAACGCTTCGCAACGAGGCAAGCGATCTTTGACCGCTTGCACCACACGTACGGTGTTCTCTCCAGACTGACGCTGCACTTGAAGAACCACCGCTGGTTCACCTCTCAGCCTCGCCAACGTGCGAACCTCTTTGGTGCCGTCGACAACTGTTCCTAGATCGCTTAGCCGAATCGGCGAACCGTTGACGGTGTCGACTACCAAGCCCGGGAAGAATCTCGCGTCGGCCACGCGGCCGAGTGTTCGCAGAGCTCTTTCGCGAAAGCCCTCATCGACGCGGCCTCCAGGAATCTCGGCGTTTTGCCGAGTCATCGCTTCACGCACTTGCAAAATTGATAATCCGTATGCCGCCAATCGTTCAGCATCGATGTTTACCTGCACCGCCCGATCTGCCGCGCCCGCTATCGTGACTTCACCAACACCAGGTGCCGACTCAATCATCGCTTTCACGTAACGATCGGCCATGTAATAGAGTTCGCTTGACGTTCGCGGACCAGACACCGCCAAAGTCATAACAGGTGAAGAATCGAGATCGTTTTTACGAACCGTTGGCGGATCCACGTTCGGGGGCAACCGCCCCACCACAGACGCCACCGCATCGCGCACGTCTTGCACCGCCGCATCGATCTCGCGTTCAAGATTAAACGTGATCAACAGGGTTGCACTTCCGTCGCTTGAAATCGAACGCAACTCTTCAATCCCCGCTACCGTTGCGACCGAATCTTCCAACACTTGCGTGACCTCGGATTCCACTTCTTCCGAAGCCGCACCTGGATACGTAGCGCGAACATAAACAGTCGGCAAATCAATGTTCGGAAATCGATCCACACCTAACTGTGGGAACGATGCAACACCCGCCACAATCAACGCTGAAATAATCATTAGCGCCAGCACAGGGCGCCGCACACAAATTTCGGCTAGCCAATACACGCTTGAGTTCCTATTGTCCGAGTGCGGTTTGCGAAGGTCCAATCACTGCCGCGGTGCCAGCCGCCGACGTTGACGCTTCGGACGAAGTATTCGGAGCCACGACCGCTTCTTCAGCCGGCTTGAAACGCCCTGCGCCACCGGCGCCGCCATCCAGCAACACGATGTCTCCTTCTGCCAATCCCGAAACTACTTTGATCTGCCCTTCCTCTTCGTCACCAATTTCGACGACTACTTCTTTCACTTTGCCATCGCTCACTTTCCAAACTTTCTGAACACCAGCAAATCGAACGAGAGCACTTGCTGGAATGGCGATCGCTTGCGATTGATCATCAAGCACAACATCGGCCTGTGCAAACGAACCGCTTCGCAAGGCACCGTCCGAGTTCGGCACTTCCGCTTCAAACATCAACGAACGACTCACCGCATCGAGCGACGGACTGATACGAGTTATGCGAACTTCGCGTGGTGCTTGATCATCGATCAACAGCATGACCTTCAGCCCAATTTCAATCTCCGCCGCGTAACGCTCGGGAACCGATGCACGATAACGCAGTACTTCGGTCCTCGCCAACTCTAAAATCGGTTGGCCCACGTTCACGTAAGAACCCACTGCGACAGTTCGATTTTGAATGCGACCCTTGAAAGGTGCCGTGATACGGGTATCGCGCAGCCGTTGTTCCGCTAGCGATCGCAGCGCGGTCTGCACACCTACTAACGCGATCTTCTCGCGAACACTGTTCAGCGATGAATTAAATCGCGCGTCCGCTACGCTCTCTAGTGCCGTTGCCGCTTCGATGTCGGTCGCAACCACAGCCCCCTGAGTGAACAACTTGCGCAAACGTTCAACCGACTTCTTCGCTTCTTCGAGCACCGCGCTCGCTTCGCGAACGGGCGGAGCATTCATCGGGTTTAACTTTTCGACCGGGTCGCCCGCCTTCAATCCAATCGCGGCCCGCGCCTGCGTTAACTGCGCCTCAGCCTGCGCAGCCAGCAGTTCGTATTCGAGCTGATCAAGCTTGACCAGCATTTGATCCGCTTCAACGACGTCCCCCAGATCGCAGTTGACTTCCACCACACGCCCGGGCACCCTAGCAGCGATGGTGGTGATTTCATCCGCAAACAGACTTCCCTGGACCCTCGTAATTCGCGGCCAAATCCGTTCGGAAACGGCAAACGTTTCCCCCTGGATCTCGGCTTCAATGCGAGCGACTGGAGCCGCGGGACCTCCGTCTTTAGTACAGCCTAAAAGCAGAAGTGGGACCGCGAGCGCGATCCAATTGGGAGAAAATAATTTCATGGCGGGGTTGGGAACAGGTTGGAGGGATCGATTCGAATCGCGGTGCCCAAACGCGCTCTCTTCCACCGAGCGCGTCTAAGTGTACCGTTTCGTCAATTGGTTCGTTTGTGACTCCACTATTGTGGTCAATCAATTGCCAGCCGGGAACACTTTTTCTGCACTTAAGGCATTTTCAGGCTTCCTAATTCGAGCCTTCCGTTCCAGGCATCACGAACTACCCAATCGACAGGTCGCAATGTGGCGAATGCTCTATCTAACCCCATTTTCTCGCTTAAAGATCGCTCGCCGGGTAGAATTGGCTACGCTACGCCCATACTAGGAAACTCGACCCAAGACTTTTTCAGCCCCGCACGCTGGCAAAGTTTAGCCTGGACAATACTTGAACCAACACTCGAACCAGCACTTGAACACAGTCTACTAAGGCCGCAGTTGTCAATCGGGTTCATCGCGCAAACGATGGCCCATTACGGGGAAAGTTTATGCCACGCTCACAATTCATCGTTCTGGAAATCTTTCTGGCAATCCTCATCAGCTCCCGGCTGACTGCTTCCCTTGCAATGGCGCAAGAGCAATTCCGCTTGGAAGCCCCCGCGGCTGGGGCTACCGCAGACGCTTATCTGACTC
>JANPLP010000397.1:0-2877 GCA_031426595.1 Planctomycetia bacterium
AACTGAGGGCTTTGCGAAGGGCGTGCCACCCCAAATACGATCAACCCTAAAACTAATTCTGGACAAAGCACTAGCAACCAACTGCTAAATACTTTGGCTCGGACGTCAGGCTTCATCGTTTGTGAGAAGTTGCGACAAGCCTAAGAAGATCCAGGCCATAGAGGGGAGATGCTGAGCATCTCCCCTCCCTGTCCCTCCTGGAAAACGATACTTATCTTGAGAGTCGCTGCGGTAGCGAGTCGCTGCGGTAGCGAGTTGCAACTAGCGAGTTGTACGACGAGCTATCGGATCGAGATTACCCCAGAACAACTCGCGTCCTCGCATGATATGAAACTTAGGGGATGCGCTGTCTTTCAGTTCGGCTGAGTTCAAGATGTAAGCCAAATCATCCCAGTTCGGCGTTTGCCAGTCGAGCAACCCGACTAACACGTCGCCTGTCTTAATCTGTGCCTGATGCGCGGGGCTGCTAGGTCGAACCGCCGTCACTCTCAGACCACCCTTATAATTCGCATCGATGGCTCGCACCTTCGACGCATCTGCAACTTCTAATCGCAGACCAAGTAAGTTGTAGGCAGCCTCAGCGGATGTGGCGGAAGTCACTTTGCTGGACGTACTAGATACTAACTGAGTACGAACCGCGCTCGAACTCCGGCTAGCTAGCTTCGTCGTCGCTGCCACCCCACCCCGCAGATATTCCACTTCAATGTCTGTGCTTGGCGTCAGGTCGACCAATGCCAACTCAAACTCCAACCGGTTCTTGACTGCTTGGCCATTGATCTTCGTCACAACATCGCCACGACCAAGAACTTTATTTCCGCTGGACGAAACAATTTTCAGCCGTGACTTACCATCCGTGTAAATCGTTTCGACTTCGATATCTTGCTCAAGCTTAGTGGCTCGATGCTCCGCAACCATACGTGCCGCGATATCGACAGCGCGATCCACCGGAATCGCAAATCCTATACCTTGAGCACCGATTCGAACGGCTGCATTGATACCTATCATCTCGCCATCAGAGTTTAACAGCGGTCCACCGGAGTTACCCGGATTGATGCTGGCATCAGTCTGAATCAAGTCGGGATACTCTTGCACGCCGTTGACTGGAATGTCGCGATGAAGGGCGCTGATAATGCCTTCCGTCACGGTATGGTGGTAGCCATACGGATTGCCAATCGCTATCACCGGCTCGCCGCGCATCAAGTCGGACGACGTACCGCAGCGAATGACAGGCAGCTTCTTTGAGCCAGCGTTCACCTTGATCAACGCAAGATCCGTCTCAGGATCCCGATCGATCAAGCGACCGATCAGTTGAGTTCCATCGTGCAAGGTTACTTCAATTTTGGCAACGTCTTGGACAACGTGCTGATTGGTCAGGATGTAGCCGCGAGAGTCAATAATGACTCCAGCCCCCATGCCATTGACCAACTGACCTTCGTTGCCAGAACTGGATGTTGCAGGCTTGTTGCCCTCAATATTAACGACCGCAGGTTCCGCGTGTTGAATCGCTAGCACCGTCGCGGTGTAACGCATGGAGCCAGGTGTTTCCGCTACTGCGACGAAGCCGCAGAGGGATAGACCGGTTCCAAGTCCAAGTTGCAAAACCATGCGTCGCCAAGAGCGGCTCTTTTTCGACAGCGTCATCAAGACCCTTCCGAGGCGGGAATCTTCGGTTGGGAACATGCCGCGCTCTGGGTCGAACGCAGCATGCCACAAGCCGGACACAACTCAGTGCCCGGTACGACGGTTGAATCGGTTGACGCGTTCGGAGGGCTTGATCCGCTATTTTGCTGTCAGCAACCGCTACCTATCTTAACAATCTAGTCGTCTAGGCAATTTGTCCGGACTGCGAAAGGGCTGTCGCGCCCCGACCTTTCACTGCAGCGCCCCCCTCGCTGTCAGTAATAACTAGCAAGTGCATAACAGATAGCGACTTACGAAAATCTTCTGCTACTTTCTGCTACTTGATGTGAGGCCCCGACTGCTCTTCCAATCCCTGAATATAGCTTCGCAAACGCTCAAGTTCGTCGGTCGTATCCTTGAGTCTCAGCATCAACTCAACTCGCTTGAGCAATTCGATCTTATTGACCGGCTTCGAAAGAAAGTCATCTGTACCCGCCTTCACCGCGCGTTCGATGTCACCCAGTTCGTTAAGCGCGGTGACCATCAGCACCATAATCTTCGATAGTTGAGAATCATCTTTCAGTTTGCGGCAGACCTCAAACCCGCTCAGCTTCGGCATCATCACGTCCAGCAATATCAAGTCGGGCTGAAATGCTTGGGCCTTCTCGAGCGTATCTTGGCCATCAACAGCCAACTCAATGTCGCAATCAACCTCAGCCAAATAGGCTTCGAGCAGTTCTCGGTTCGCAGCATTATCGTCCGCGATCAAAATGCGACTATTTCCACTCACAGCATCTCCCTATTCGAAACTACCTTTGCAGATCCGCGCAACCACCACTCTGAACTCGCCATTACACATTTTCCAAGGCCGCAGCAGGCACCGGAAAATGCTGACACATGCTGCGCACATCATCGCGAATGGAGCCATGCAGTTTAACGTCATCCGAATTTCTCAGCGCCTGTGAAATCCAAATTCCAACTTGCTTCATCTCCGCTACACCCATCCCCCGAGTTGTGAGGGCAGGAGTACCGATTCGAATTCCGCTTGGATCCATCGGCTTGCGAGTATCGAACGGGATCATATTCATGTTCACTGTAATTCCACAAGCATCCAGCGATTTCTCAGCTTGCTTGCCACCCAATCCAATACTGGTCACGTCCACCAGCATCAGGTGATTGTCAGTTCCGCCACTAATCAATCGCAATCCTGCACTCGATAGCGATTCTGCTAAAGTTTTGGCATTTTCGATTACTGCG
>JANPLP010000398.1:0-6779 GCA_031426595.1 Planctomycetia bacterium
CAACCTGACGTTCCTTCCTCAGTTTGTTATGGGTAGCCGCGGGATGCCACGCCGTTACGCACGATATGTCGAAGAGTTCCAAGAGCTGCATCAGATGTCGACGGTGGGAGCCTACTTGCTGGGTTTGGGTTTGTTCGTAGCGCTTGGCGTGCTTTTGCAATCGCTACGCAGCGGAAAGAAAGCCCCTTCGAATCCGTGGGGCGCGGCAACATTGGAATGGCAGTGCGCTTCTCCACCTCCGTATTACAATTTCCAGACACCGCCCACTGTAAATGAACCTTACGACTACTTGCCGCTCGTTTATCGAGATGCTGATCGCGGTTGGGAGTACGTTCAAGCAGCCACTCCAACCCCAAAAACCGTTCACGCTTAATTGATCGCGCTGGATGATCCAGCGCGGGGCACTTAGCGGCAAAGCCTTAGAGCAAATTAGAGCAACTATAGATGACTTCACACGCACACGACTCGCACGATGCAGGCCACGGACACGGTGAGCATGGACATAGTCCGTTTCTGGCTCACCACTTCGACGACCCAGAGCAGCAATTTGACTCTGGGAAGTTAGGTATATGGTTGTTCCTGGTAACCGAAGTGTTGTTCTTCAGTGGGATGTTTTGCGCCTACGCGCTGTACAGAAGTCTCCATCCAGAGGTCTTCACATTCGCTAGTCAGTATTTGAATGAGACTCTTGGGGCCTTCAACACGGGTGTCTTGTTATTCAGCAGTTTGTCGATGGCTTGGGGAGTGCGATGTGCTCAAATGCGTCAGCGAACTGGTTTGGTGATTTGCTTGGCTATCACCCTTGGTTGTGCCGCGATGTTCTTGGGAGTGAAAGCGATCGAGTATACGCACAAGTGGGATCTCGGTCTGTTGCCAGCCGGTGAATACGTATCTCAGTTTTTGCAACCGGCTCACCATGCTGGGATTTCACCTTGGCTGTACTATCTGAGTGCAGTGCCGGCACTATGTGTGTTAGGATTCGCGGCTTGGTATGTGATGGCTGTGACCACGGGACAGAAGCGTACAGCTGAAGTCGCCGGACCTCTGTTGGTTACTGCATTGTGTTACTTCCTTGGAGTGTTCGTGGGTATCGCTTTTCAGAATGCTGAAGCGGCTGCCCATGCTGCCGAACACGGCTCAGAGATCCACGCTACGGAGACCCATAGCGGGAGTCACGATACGGCTGGCGAGCACGATGAGCACGCCGAGGTGAAGTTGGTTTCTGTATCGGATAGTCCTGTCGTTCCTGGTGAGCCTGAGTTGGCAGCGGTAGACCAAGCCGGTGGCGCGGGGATCTTTTTCAGCATTTACTACTGCATGACGGGTGTGCACGCTGTGCATATTCTGGGGGGGATGGCAGTGCTTGCCTGGTTGCTGGTTCGAGCAACTAAGGATCATTTCAACGAGGAGTACTTTGGTCCTGTCGATTACGTTGGATTGTACTGGCACTTGGTTGACTTGATCTGGATTTACCTCTTTCCGCTGCTGTACTTGATCAAGTAAGCAACGTACGAGAAATGTTTGCATACACGGAAGCTTAGCTGAGAAATAGAAATAGGTTTAGAAGTTATGTCAGAGCATAAATCGCACGGTGGGAAGCATCATGGGTTCGCGCACCCAGCGTCGGTGAAGAGTCTATTGATGGTGTTTTTCTCACTTATTTTCCTCACTTGGCTTACAGTCTTCCAATCGACTTTGAAACTTGGCAGTGCTGAGCTGATTGTGTCGCTGGTCATTGCCACGATCAAGGCATCACTGGTGATCCTGTTCTTCATGCACATGTTGCATGACAAGCCGCTCAACGCGATTGTGTTCCTAAGTTCCTTCATCTTCGTGGCCTTGTTCCTTGGATTCATTTTGATGGATGCGCACAGCTACAAAGATTCCTACGAATTCAAGAACGTGGATTCGGCTCCCAAGATAGTGAAGACGACCGAATAGTAAGACCAACTAGTGCTTTGTCCAGATTTAGTTTTAGTGTTGATCGTATTTGGGTGGCACGTCCTGAGCCTTTGCGAGGGGCGTGATTTGAGCGACGGTAGCCACGCCCTTCGCAAAGGCTCAGAGCTCGCCAGCCCAAAATTTAACGTGCACGAAGCACCATTAAAATTGTCAATCGGTTGTCCATCTAAACAGCCCGTCACCCATTTGGTGTCGGGCTTTTTCATTGGTAGTCAACGCCGCTTTTTCGGTTGCACAGCAGGGCAACTCGTTGACAAACTACAGACGTTCGGTTTCTGTCTATAATGCTTCCTTGCTCGAGCGAAGTGTGTTTCTGTAGCTCGAGTGTCTTGCAACTTCGCTGAGGCTAAGCCATGAATTTGTTCCGTACTTTGTCGTGCGTACTGGTGTTTGCGTTGTTGAACTGCTGTGTCATCAGAGTCAGTGATGCACAAAGTGAGCTGTCCGCTGAAATGTCCGCTGCGTTGTCGGCAGCGGGCGATAACCGTGCGGAGTTAGAGAAGGCGTGGAAGCTTGTTCTCGATGAGCAACGTGAAGGGCTCAAATTCCTAATTGAGAACATGCCAACTTCAGATCTGAGGCAGCTAAAATCGGATTACTTGTTAGAGAATTTGACGTTGGCGTATCAAGTTCGAAACGAATCGGCTTGGGGGAAGGATTTGCCCGAAGATGTTTTCCTAAATGATGTTTTGCCGTATGCGAACATTAACGAGCGACGGGATGCGTGGCGGAAGGAGTTCCACGAGAGGTTTTGGCCGATTGTAAAGGAGCTGAAGTCTCCTGGGTTAGCCGGTGCCAAGTTGAATCAAGCGATTTTCAGCGAGCTGAACGTAAAGTACTCGACCAAGCGTCGTCGAGCCGATCAGGGACCGCGCGAGTCGATGGAGTCCGGTTTGGCGTCGTGCACGGGGCTGTCGATATTGCTGATAGACTCGTGTCGTGCGTGTGGTATCCCTGCCCGGTTTGTGGGGACGCCACTGTGGACAGATAAAAGTGGCAATCATTCTTGGGTCGAGATCTGGGATAACGGCTGGCATTTCACGGGCGCCGCCGAGGCGAACGGCGACGAGCTCGATAAAGCTTGGTTTACGGACCGTGCGAGCACTGCACAACTCGATGCACCTGAGCATGCGATTTATGCGGTTAGTTTTAGGAAAACGCCACTCACCTTTCCGATGGTTTGGGATCGCGGCAACAAAGATGTCCATGCGATAAACGTCACGGAGCGTTATTTGAGGCTGGATCGGTCGGTGCCCGAGGGTTTTGTGCAGCTTCGGTTCAAGACGCTGGGGGCGAGCGGCCCGGATCGATGCCAAGCGAACGTAGTGGTGCGCGATGAAGAAGGCAACGTAGTATTTCGCGGTCAGAGCAAAGACGAGCGTTTCGATGCGAATGATCACTTGTCGGTGGCTTTGCCGAAAGGGAAGAAGTTCAACGTCGAAATGCTGCATGCAGGGATAAATGTTTCGCACTCATTCGTGGCGGATGAGACTGACAAACTCGTGACACTCAAAGCTTCGACTTCGAAGGTCGTCGAGCAACTGACGGAGTACTTGAAGAAGCCTGCCAAAGATCGATCGCAGCTGACGGAGCAAGCGTGGGCACAAAGCCCACTGTCGAAGGAAGAGGCAGCGCAGGCTCATGTATTGTTGGTGGGTGATCATCGCCTCATGATTCGCCAAACTCGGGCTGCTGAGATGGAAGCGAAGCTGATCAAGGCGGACGATGTCGAAATGCCTTTCGAATTGAAAGTCTTCGGCGATAAGCCGGAAAAGGGTCGCAGTTTAGTGATCTCCATGCATGGCGGCGGGGGAGCTCCGAAGCGTGTGAATGATCAGCAATGGGAAAACCAGAAGAAGCTGTACGAGATCGACGAGGGAATTTATGTGGCTCCGCGTGCTCCCACGGATTCATGGAACATGTGGCATCAAGGACACATTGATACTCTTTACACGCGATTAATTGAGAACCTGATTGCGATCGAAGATGTAAATCCGAGTCGCGTTTTCATCACAGGCTATTCAGCCGGTGGCGACGGTGTATTTCAGCTCGCACCGCGGATGGCGGATCAATTGGCTGGCGCGGCCATGATGGCGGGCCATCCGAACGAGACCAAACCCGATGGCCTTCGTAACTTGCCATTCACTCTTCATATGGGCGGAAAAGACGCGGCTTACAACCGCAATGCAATCGCTCAAACATGGTCCGACAAACTTGCCGAACTTAAGAAATCCGACACTGGCGGTTACGAACATTGGGCAAAAATCTACCCAGACAAAGGTCACTGGATGGATCGTGAGGACCGAGAGGGTGTGAAGTGGATGATGAAGTTCGACCGCAACATGGTTCCTGGCAAAGTGGTGTGGCTGCAAGACGATGTGGTTCATGAACGTTTTTACTGGCTGAAGATCGATTCGACGAACGCCAAAGCCGGGGATCTTGTGGTGGCTTCGCGAGCTGGAAACATCATCACGATCGAGCAGGCACCCAAGGGCAAGCTGACGCTACTGCTGCGTGACGATATGCTGAATCTGGACGATGAAGTAGTTGTGAAGAAAGGCGAGAAAGAGTTGTGGCGGGGTAACGCGACAAGGACGATCGCATCGTTGCACAGCACGTTGGTCGATCGCGGTGACCCATTAGCGACGTTCAGTGCACAGGTGGATATTGAGTTAGCCGAGTAAGAGTAGTTTCAAGTGAGTCGAATTGAATATGTCGAAGATCAATGAAAAGCGGGCCATCGAATTAGTGATGCAGTTGATGGCGGTGCGGGGTGGAAGCTGCGAGGAGACCGAGATCGCTGCAGTGATTGTTGAGCGACTCAAGTCGATCGGCATTCCTGACGATGCGATGACTTTCGATACCGCTCATAAACGCACTCCGCGTCCGGGCGCAATTGGCAATTTGATTATCAAGTTGCCTGGTACCAAAAAAGGGCCGCGTTTGATGCTATCGGCACATATGGATGCGGTGCCAATTTGTTTGGGTTGCAAACCGAAACGAGTTGGCGATGTGATCAAGTCTGCGGATCCGTCGACGGGCTTGGGTGGCGACGACCGCGCTGGAGTGGCCGCTGTGCTCGTCGGCTTAATGGAAGTGCTCGAGAGCAAACAAGATTACGCGCCGCTGACCATTTGTTTTTTCGTACAAGAGGAGATTGGTTTGCAAGGTAGTCGTAATCTGGTTGTCAGCAAACTTGGCAAGCCCGCATTCGCGCTCAACTTTGACGGAGGCAATCCTCGTAAGTTGACGATCGGCGCAACTGGCGGCGAAAAACTCAAGATCAAACTCTACGGCGTCCCGGCTCATGCCGGCCTTTCGCCTCAATCAGGCGCGAATGCAATCACGGCCGCAAGCCTGGCGATCGCTTCGCTGCATAAAGATGGTTGGTTGGGGTTGGTAAAGAAAAAATTGCAGGGTGCTAAGAACGCTTCGAAGGGGACCAGCAACATTGGAGTGATCCGCGGCGGCAATGCGACCAACGTGGTGACGGACTATGTTGAAATCGACGCTGAAGCTCGGAGCCACGAGAGTGCTTTCCGCGAAGCGATATCGACAGCAATCAAAGAAGCTTTCATTCGCGGCGCGGCTCAAGTTACTAATGCGGAGGGGGTTGCCGTTCGAGCTGAAGTGACACAGCGGGTCGATTACGAATCGTTTCGATTGGAGGAAGATTCCGAAGCGGTCGTGAGGGCGGCTGCAACCGTTCGGGTTTCGACTGGCGCAGAACCTGAGTTGGCCATTACCGATGGGGGCGTCGATGCCAACTGGCTATTCAAGCACGGCATTCCAGCCGTCACCTTAGGATGCGGACAACGCAACGTTCACACCAACCAAGAGACGCTCGACGTTCCCGACTACCTCGCCGCTTGCCGGATTGCAAAAGCAGCGATCCTGGGTGAGTGAAAACAGGGGTTTGGTGGTGTTCATGATATTCTTCCCCTGCATGCGATAGCGTAGCAAGGCACTTGTCATAGAAGCTATCTAATTAGGACCGGGAAAGGGTTTGGGAAGAATGTCGATATGTCGTGCCAAATGCTTTCGCAGATCCTGAAACTGAAGAGGTTTGGTCAGGTGAGCCACTGCGCCGAGTCGTTGCATGCGGAGCTTTAGTTCTTTGTCCTTGCGTCCAGTGATGATAATCACCGGCAAGTGTCTTGTGCTTTCATGCTCACGCAGCGCTTCCAATACTTCGTCGCCCTTAGCGGCTGGCAATTCAAAATCGATGAGAACCGCATCGACTTTGCGTATGCGAGCCTGCCGAATTCCTTCGACGCCATCGAACGCCCGCACGACCGCAACTCCGTAAGCCTCTAAGCGGTAACGGAGCGCAGCGGAAAACTCTTGATCGTCTTCGACATGCAAAACGACGGGAGGTGCGGTCGATGTGGCAGTACTTAGAGCTCCAGCTTGGTGATAAGTCAACAAAGTAAAATCTCCTTGAGTCATGAAGTGAATCGAGTAGGGATCGCAAAGGGCGTGTGAAAGGCGAGGTTTAAATTCGACTGATGGTAGGATGAGTATGTCCGACGCTGCTCCGTCGCGGATCGTTGTTGCTGTTTCTACCTAGGTCAGCAAACTAGCGGCGCCGCGAGGTGCGGTCAGTTCGACAAGCGGGCGCAGTGTGTTAAGTAGCAGTTCCAACTTGATGGGCTTCGAAAGAAAACTGGCTGCACCCAGCGCAAGCAGTTCGTGTTTCAATTTTAAGTCGCGGTGCCCGGTGAGGATGATCACGGGTATGTTTCGCGTATGGTCGCAGGCCTTGAGTTTCTCAAGAACATATCGGCCGTCTCCCTGAGGCATCTCGTAATCAAGTA
>JANPLP010000399.1:0-1667 GCA_031426595.1 Planctomycetia bacterium
TGGAATCAGCATTGGATTCCACACGCTTGGAGCGACAGAAACGTTTCTAAGCCCCGCGGCCGCGGCTTGGGCACCGCTCATGATCTTCGGCCCCATCGCCTGGGCTCAGTCCCAGCGCGGCATGCAGTCCTAGCGCAAATATGCGAGCGGCAAAGCACTAGCCAAAAAGGCACTCACTTTAGCGGAACGGCGCAAGCCGTCCGGTCTGGAACTGTAAAGAACCTCTGCGATCTCAGCCGCGACACCGGAGGGCTCGCGCCCTGCCGCTTACGAAAGTGACCAGCCGCAGGGCACTAGCCCCACAGTTTCCGGCCCACTAAGATTGCGATTAGAATCCCAATAACCGCAATGACTACGAGCCCCTCGATCAATGTAAAGGCGCGGCGCATGCAGGTAGTCGGTCAATTCATAATTCCCTCGCATGACCGTCGTATCGCTGTCGAAATGATAAAGGTTGATCGAATAACCGATTGTGCCAATCGGTTTGAATTGTTGGATATAACAGTATTCCATGTCTATGCCTAAGCCAACGCGACAGAAACCAAAGAAGTGGCAGGACCACGATCATGTATAGAAGCGTTAGCTTGGTAAGCAGCGCAGCGCCCAGAGCCAATCCAGCCCAACAAGCTCGGTTCCAGTTTGGACGGCAAGTCCATCTCCAAAACAAATAGGTCGCAAGCAAACCAAAACTGGCGGCTGGAACATCTGGATAGATGATAACGATTCAATTTCCACATGCATTACCTCCGTTGTTTTTCTGTTTGCTCCCCTTGGCGTAGCATAGGCTTCCAGCCTGTGAAAACGCTAATACACAGACTAAAATCCTATGCCACCCTCGGAGTTTTCACCCTGCCGCTGGGGTCTAAACAAATCACTGCACCGGAGAGTTTTAACTGACAATTCCACCCTGGTTCCCGGCCCAATTCCCTAAAACGGGTGAGGGGAAAACGCTTCGTAGTCGCTCAAATTGGAATGGTAACGAAAATGCTCGTGCCTTACTCATTCGTTTGCGAGGCCATTGGTAACCCATCCCGTCTGTTTCCCAACTGCTGATGGACATCCAGATCTACGTCGAAAGAGACTGTGCGAACGCTGGAATCCGCATAAGCCATTTGAACGAATCCGCGATGCGGTCCACCAAACCGGACACCGGACTGGGCTAGGCCAGCGCCCAGCGATGGAACTCCAGCCCAGCTCTTGCTCCAACCGCCCGAAGGCAAGTGCTGATGTGTCGCCTCGAAGCTGCCGACAGCGATTGCAATCTGCCTCAAATGGTTTGAACACTGCGAGCGACGGCTCGCCTCTAGGGCTTGCTGAATACCAAGCAGCGTCAAGCGAAGGAGGATTCCAGCGATGGAGATTTAAAGGGTGAGTGATGTTATTGCAGGTTGCACATGCGATAGCATCCGAATGGTTCATCTGCTCAAAGCTGACGAGCAATCCAAACGGAACACTTTGCGTGACGTAGTACAAAACGCGAAACGCTTCCCAAGAGAAACTTGCTCATCAGTCCTTGGCCGGTATCCCCAAGCAAGATTAGATTGGATTTATGTTGGTCAGCGAAATCAACGATTCCGGCTCCGACATGGGTTACTTGGAAAACATGGGCTTTCGCTTTTGGATATAGATTTTCGAATCGCGCTGCTTCTTTGGAAACAATCTCCTTC
>JANPLP010000400.1:0-4049 GCA_031426595.1 Planctomycetia bacterium
CGGCGCTGTGTGTAAAGAGCTGGATAGTGAACTCTGAAAGATTCGAATCGAGTGGACGATAGTGGCTGACCTAAATGAGAACGAAACTGACCGCCGCCTGATGGAGGCTCTGCAGAGTGTAGAGGTTCCCGTCGGCCTGCATGCGCGCCTACATCAGTCGTTGCAAATCGTTGCTGACGACCTCGAGTTGCAAGATGCGGCCGTAGTCTCCCGCGACACTGTTGCCAGCGACACAGAGGACCAGCGAACTGCCGGCGGCGATTTAGATTTCAGGTCTATCAAGATTAGGCCGTCGAAGTTGTGGAATCGCCGCAACGCGATCGGCGCCGCTTTCGCCGCTGGCATAAGCGGTGCCTTATTTGGCTACCGGCAACTAACGCAGCCGCTCAGTCAATCGTGGTTGATCAAGAGCACTCAATCGTTACTTGCACAAGTCGATTACGCACAGTGGCATGATTTTGATGAACGCGAAGCTGTAGCAGTAAAGCAGGCACTGCAGGATGTAGGCTTCTTGCGGCAGGTGCATAGGATTGCGCTCGTCAGGACGTGCGAACTGCAACCACCTCGCGACGTGCGAAGCGCCATCGCCTACGATTTAGGAAACGATCTAAGGTTGCTTGACTTGGTCATCGAGCGTGGCGTTCAGGGAGTCACGCAATCGCTCACCGACCTACCTTGGTCGCGCAGCGATGCAGTTGCGATGGCCATGAGCAGCGGCAACCGAACACTCGTTTTCACCGGCCCGGCCAGCATTCACGGGCACATCTTGCGTCCTCGGACCACCTGATACAACAGCCGCAGGCGCTGCGACAAGCAGCGTTTAGTTGGTGAGCATCTCTTTCGCAACGGTTGCGCACAACTCCGCTAGGTAGCGATTCTGAAACTGATCCTGGATTTTCGTCAGCTTTGTTTCGCAAGTGTTCGATGCTAACTCTCGATCGAATACGCTGCGTTGCTTGCTCGATGACTCCGCTCCAAACTCAGTCATCGAACCTTCTCTCAAAGCAATCGTAGGATGCCCGAGCCGCTATCCATCTGGCGGCTCGATAAGCTGCGTGTTGTTCCATTCCTTCCGTGGAGAAACTCAATGTTCAGACAGATCCTCCTGTTTCTGTTGGTCACCGCCGGCTCGCTGTCGATGACTTCCCAAACTCAGGCTCAACAGCCCGAGACGAGCGACTCGCTGCCGATGACAACGTCGACATCGGCCGCACAATACTTTCCAAAACCACTTACCTATCCGCAGCAGATTGCACGCTTCGAAGCCGAGCAGCGTGCCATGCGAATGGAACACAATCGCTGGATCGGCTTCGACCCGGCGCGTCCCGCGACCAACGCGAGCTACATGTACAGCGGCCTTTACAACTTCAACTCTGGGAGCAGCTACTCGATAGCCTACGGATCGCGTCACCGGTTCTACGGCTGGTAAACTTGGCTCGAACCTTCCACCCGATGGCCTACCTCCATTCCAATGAATCGCCTTTCACGTTTTCGGACCGCACAAAATCTAGCATTGTCTTGCACAGCTTTTGAAGAATGCGGTTCGGCAATTTTGTAGAGTTGATAGGGTTGTGGGCTGAAAGAGGGACAAGGCAAGCAGGTGAGATTCAGCAAGCGCCCAAAGTAAGTGGCGTGTGAATTTCGCAGAACTAGCAACCAGAGTTCCGTTCGCTGTGACGATGCAAGAAGTAGGTTGAAAAAGGTAACGAACTGGCCAGCACATTCCCGACACAACTGGCCACTTCCTACTGAGAGCACTGAGCAAGCCCGAATGACCCGGGCCAGATTTACAACTTCGAACTTAATTACCGCTTCGAGTCGATCAGCAAAACAAACTCTGCAGAAAAACAACAAGGCCAGCGTACAATCGCTGGCCTTGTTCGCATTCGATCCTTCTCGGTTACGCCCTAATCAGCAAGTTCCCAAGCTTCCGTCGGTCGGGACTTAAGCTCGTGGCGCGCGTTAAGTGTCTAGTGCTTTGTCCAGCTTAAATTTTAGGGTTGATCGTATTTGGGTGGCACGCCCTGAGGCTTTGCGTAGGGCGTGATCTGAGCGCCCTTAGCCACGCCCTTCGCAGTACCTCAGGGCGTGCCACCCTAAAATTTAAGCTGGACAAAGCACTAGTAGCGTAGCGATTTTTCGCTATCGACCGGCGACAGCGGCAGAGTAGTTTACCGTGATGACGCTGGTGATTCCTCCACGAGCGCCCCAGTGACTTTCCAGAGTCGCGGAGCGAGGTTGGGAGACCGCGACAAAGTCATCTAGAATGCAATTTGTGACATTTTCGTAGAAGATCCCTTCATTTCGGAAGCATTGAAGGTAAAGTTTGAGACTCTTAAGTTCCACGCACAGCTTGTCTGGCACGTAGCGGAAAACAAGCACTCCAAAGTCAGGCTGTCCAGTTTTCGGGCAAACCGAAGTGAACTCAGGACAGCGAATTTCGATGGTATAGTCGCGGTTTGGAAAGCTGTTTTCGAAGACTTCGAGTTCTTCGCGAAAATTTGTGGGCACTTGCAGTCACCGTTGGCTGAAGTTGAGTTTACTTGAAAATCGAGCAAGAAACGGAAGTATGCAACGCGAGCCTCTAAATCGAAAGGGGGCGCTCATCCGCATTTGCGAGATCTACTCTAGCGTCCAGGGCGAGGGGCTGCTGACCGGCACGCCTAGCGTGTTTGTGCGAACAAGCGGATGCAACTTGCGGTGCTGGTTCTGCGATACCCCTTTCGCATCTTGGCGACCGGAGGGGGCTCATTTAACGGTCGACGAAATTCTGGAAAAAACGCTTGAACTGAACCTGCGGCACATCGTCATCACGGGTGGCGAACCCATGATTCATCGCTCGTTAATTGAACTCTGTCGCCGTCTCCGAGCTGAAGATAAACATATCACGATTGAAACAGCAGGCACGATTGACCCACAGGCGGCTAATACACAGGCGACTAGTACAGAGGCGACTAGTACAGAGGCGACAGGCCGGGAGTTGGAGTGCGATCTGATCTCCATCAGCCCGAAGCTGACAAGTTCAGCCCCCGATGCGAGCACTGCTGGAAACTGGCATGCGGTTCATAATGCACGTCGCGATCGACCAGAAATTGTCCGGTCGCTGATCGAACGCTACGCGTTTCAATTAAAATTCGTCGTTGACGGAGTCGAGGATGCGGAAGAAGTAGTGCATTACATTCATCGGCTTCGCGAGGATGGAGCAGCCATCAGCGGCGATCGCGTGCTGCTAATGCCCCAAGGTGTGGAACAAACGACGTTACTTCGCCACGAGCAATGGTTGGTCCCGTGGTGTCAAGAGCACGGTTTTCGCTACTGTCCCCGGTCCCATATTCTTTGGTACGGCAATCGCCGTGGTACCTGAACCCGCATTAAACGGCTATCCGCACAGCGAACGGAAGTGTGTGGTAAACCGATTCGGCTCATTTTTAGTTTGGGTTATGGTGCTCCACTAATTACGAATATGCTGGCAGAACAACTGGACTGGTGGGAAAAAGCACTCTGTGCGGGGCTAACCAGTAGTTATCTGCGATGTTTTAGTTAGTCTGATTTACTGGACAACATATATTTTTATCAGCGTAGCTTCCGCGGAGAGACTCAAAATGTACGTTAACGAGTCACAAGATTTCCTGACCGTTAGCCGGATTATGCTGGCATTAGGCCGTCGTTGGTTGTCCATTGCACTTTTGACAGCCTTAGGGACCGTCGGCGTCGTCGGCGTGCTGATGTCTTTGCCGAACGTATTTCAATCGGAGAGCCTGCTGTACATCAAAATGGGCCGGGGAACGGTTGCGATTGACCCCGCCACCAGTGCTTCTGGGGCGCACGTTTCACTGATGGACAGTCGCCAAACCGAAATCAACTCCGTTAAAGAAATGCTGGCCTCGCGTGTCGTCATTGAACGCGCTGTCCAAGCGGTTGGCATTGAGCGTGTGATGGAGCAGATGCCATGGTACGAGGCTACCGTTACGTCATTACGTGGATGGATGTCCGATGCCATTGACCAAGTGCAAGCCAGCATATCTTTAACGGAGTTGATTTCGGTTTGG
>JANPLP010000401.1:0-6683 GCA_031426595.1 Planctomycetia bacterium
GTGGAATGCAGCCTGAGTCCGTTAAAGTGCGCTGGGAAGTGGCGACAGACGATTCGATGCAGACGATTGTTCAGCAAGGTGAAACGACAGCGACAGCGGATTGGGCCCACTCGGTGCACATCGAAGTCGCCGGACTGAAGCCCAACCGACCTTATTGGTATCGCTTTAGCGCTGGGGATGCGCAAAGCCCAATTGGACGCACTCGCACCGCTCCTACAATCGACGCGACGCTTGACAAGCTTCGATTTTCATTCGCGTCCTGTCAACACTACGAGACGGGATACTACTACGCGTATCGCGACATGATTGCCGAAGAGCAGGATTTGATCATCCATTTGGGAGACTACATCTACGAAGGTGCTGCGCAGAAGGGACGTTTGCGTGCGCATGAAGGAGGGGAGCTGAATTCGATCGACGAGTATCGCAATCGCTATGCGCTTTACAAAGCCGACGCGGACCTGAAAGCCGCGCATGCACATTGTCCGTGGTTAGTTACGTGGGACGATCACGAATTCGATAACAATTATGCCAATGATCATTCAGAGGAAAAAGGAGTCGACGCCAAGGCGTTTTTGGAGCGTCGTGCGCGAGCTTACAAGGCCTACTACGAACATATGCCACTGCGAAAATCACAGCTTCCGACCGGCCCAAATTTGCAACTCTACCGTAACTCGGCCTTTGGCAATCTAGTCGATTTTCATGTATTGGACACGCGGCAGTACCGCACTCCGCAACCCTGTGGTGATGGCAACAAGCCGCTGTGCGATGAGGTTTTTTCGAAAGATGCCACTTTGCTGGGATCCGCGCAAGAAGAATGGTTAACGGCGGGGCTTACAAAATCGTCGGCGAAGTGGCAGGTGCTTGCGCAGCAGGTCATGATGGGCCGCGTCGACCGCAATCCGGAAGAGGGTGTTGCGATGAGCATGGACCAGTGGGCGGGTTATGATGTGCCTCGTACTCGATTGCTCTCTTGGCTGCGCGATCACAAGATTGCGAACCCGGTGGTGCTAACCGGCGACATACACACGAACTGGGTGAACGATCTCAAGCCAGATTTCGATGACGTGAACACGCCCACTGTCGCGACGGAATTTGTGGGCACGTCAATTAGCTCGGGTGGCGACGGATCGGAGACTCGCAAGGATACCGCAGGTGTCTTGAGCGACAATCCGTTTGTCAAGTTCTACAATGCCGAGCGTGGTTATGTGCGCTGTACGATTACGCCGAAGGATTGGGAAAGCGATTATCGCGTTGTTACCAGCGTCACGAAGCCCAGCTTTGAAGCGCTCAGTCGAGCAAAGTTTGTGGTCGAAGCTGGCAAGCCTGGCGCGGAACGAGCCTAGGTAGACGCATGGTGCCTCTATCGAGGTAGGGTGTTACCACACCTTGCCTCGATGTTCAATACAAGCTCGAAGCGCAAGCGAGTGAATTGCCTGCCTCGATTTTCAATACAAGCTCGAAGCGCTAGCGACTAAATTGTTGCGTGCGACATTCGAAACGCTAACGCATTCCGCTACGTTAGTTGGCTTGCACGTGGATGGAGCGGGAGTCTTCATCGACGTAGGAGACTTGTCCGAACTGGATTTGCTTTACGACGCTGTCGAGTGAACCCGAGTATTGCAAGCCGATGGTAGTATGATCCTCCCGCCGTTCAACAAAGCTATCCTGAACCGAGAGAGCTCGGGTTAGCTCGGCCATAGACAGCGAACTACTTCGGGAATGCAGAACAAAGATTAAAACACCGTGCGGGCCTGCAAACCGCTGCATGGGTTTTGAGAGCCCTGATTGCTCGGTGCCGGAACCGGTTACCGTGATTTGGGCTGGAGAAGTGTCGGATCCTCCGGAGTTCATGGGGGCGTCGGGTGAACCGCTGGGATTCGAGGTCTGCGGCGAAGACTCGGGGCGTATGATGGGGGGTGGATTTAGTTCGGGAACAGGAAAGCTCATCGAGGGCGAATTCGCTTGAGGCGCCATCTCGGGTTCCAGTGCAGGATTTCCCGAGGGCGATTGTACGGGTGATTGTGCGGGCATCGAAGTCCCGGGAGTGAAGTCGCGACGCGCAGTTATGCCGCCTGTGGCAGTGTGGGATGCGTTCGCAGGTGAGCTTGAGACGCTGTTCGTTGTGCTGCTGCTAGTCTCTTTTCCCATTGATAATTGGGTGTTTTCGGTTAGTTTGCCATAAACGTAATAAGCACCGAATCCGAGGGGTAAGAGGATAGCGCCGGCGCAGATCACGATGATGGCGGTCAACGCAGCGGGATGAAGCGAATCATCCGAGTGTCGAGATTGAGGTCGTCTGGGTTGTGATCGATAGTGCACGTGTGCCGGTTGAAAAGGAGGGAGAATTGGTGCTTGAGCAAACATATCTCGCGGTGGCGGTGCGGTGCGCGGAGGGACTTTAGCCGCAAAGACTTTATAGCAATCTGGGCACTCAATCTGCACCAACTCTGTTTCGTCGGTTTCGATTTTCAGTTCGCTTTGGCACTTTGGACAAGTTGCCCAGATACTGGTCTTCATAATCATAACCGACAGAGTAATTGTTCAGTTTTGGCGTTGGAATGACATCAATTTAAAACTGGTTGACGTATCTTACATCGGCATCGCACAGCGTCGTGAGCGGCACTTCGATGACTTTGCCATCGCGTTTCTTTAAACGGACTTTAACCGCATCAGAGCTGAGTAATAGTGCTTCGATCGAAAACTTTCCCGAGGCATCATTCCAGGTACGATATCCGTCGGCTGGATTACCTGCGTTACCGTTTGCTCCGGAATTCGCGGCGTTCACAGTCGTAGTTGTCGAGGGGTTCAGAACGCTCTTCAATTCCTCTTCGGTAACCGATTGAAGAACGGTTACAGACATGCTTGTGTCGCCACGAACGCGCGCGGTCGCAGTTCCGCTGACGTAGACAGGCCTTGGCATCACTTGTTCACCGAGTGTCAGTCCGGCGGTGGACTCAATCCACATGAGATATGGAGAGTCTTCATAGACAATTAGCACGTCGTGTTCGTTGAAGGCGTGTACGACGATCGCATCGCTCATGAAGCCGATAGTATTATTGCGGCGCGTGTCCAGCTTCGGACCAAAGTTCCACGCAAGCAGAAACAGCGAGCGGGGATCGGTCGGCGTTTTAATGTCCGCTTTCAGTTTGTTTACTTCGCGAATGCGTGTTTCTTGACGTGCCAACTCACGATTCTTGACCCCTTCACTGCGGAAGAACCACTTGACGTTCTTTCGCAATGGAATTTGAACTCGAACAATGTCGGCTCCTTCATCCTCGATATTAGAAGGAATGTAGGCTTCGCCGTTTTTCATCTCTTTTAGCTTGGCTGAAAGGCGTTCCGCTTCTTTACGCAGGTCGCGAATCAAATAGTTGAACGAGTCTTTGCATTCGTCGGCGTACTTTTTAATTACTTCCGGTGAGGCGCTTTCACGTCGAATGATATTCCCGCCGGGAGTCATCCCACCACTGCTGCCAGCGCCGGGTTGCGATTCAGAGTCTTTGGAGCGGATTTTGGCGACGCCGATTTGGAGTGGGACCAGCGGATTGTTTTTGGCTAGATTAATTGCGTTCTGGATATCCGAAGCGGAGATTCCGAAGTTCAGATTCTGCGCGCTGCCGCGCGAGGCGAGGGTGCTCATGGCCACCACTTCACCGCGCTCGTTCACCAGCGGTCCGCCGCTGTTGCCCGGTGACAATGCTGCGTCGACTTGCACCCATGTTCCTTGAAGGGAGCTATCTCCGAGGTCTTTCTTCATCTCCTCCGTTGAACGAATGGCACTCACGATACCTCGGGTGGCGGTGAACGATAAACCGTGAGGCGAGCCAAGGGCGACGACAAGTTCCCCTTTGCGAGGCAAATTGCTAGCTAAAGGCAACATGGGTTTGCCAGCGATCGAAACTCTAGCGACCACAATATCCTTGGCTTGGTCGATCAAGTAGGTGCCGACGATGTTGCCGCTGGTACCATCCGCGAAGTGTGTTTTCGCTGCGCTAGCGCCTGCGAGCACATGGCAATTGGTGATCAAGGTCCCTTTCGCATCCACGACAAAACCGCTGCCCAGGCTGTCACCGTCAGCCGCTTTGGTTTCGATTCGAACCACGCTTTTCTCGCACGTTTCGATGACATCAGCGAGGGAGTTCTGTGCGCGAATGGGCTGGCAAATCACTAGCCAGCCAACAATTGCGGCAAAGCATTTTGGGATCAAGGTGAGGCTGCTCCCAGTTAATGGAATCATCGTTTCATAACCATTGGCGGTCGATTGTACTATTCAAAAGAGTGGGTTGTCAAACAAGCTGAAGGGAACCCGGTTTTATGGAAATTAGACAATAGGGTGAATCGCAGGGGTGGATTGCGTAGGTTGGGTAGTTGGCGTGATTGAGGAGTTTGCGTCGGCTTTAATAGCGCTTTGAATTAAAATGCTGGTGACTTGAGGGGGGCGGCGAGGGACAAGAAACCTGCAGTATGCACAGCATCCACAGAGAATAATTTTTTCGATTCGGCAAATTTTCTGATTATTCTGTCCGCAGTTGGGGCTGCTATTCGTCTTTCCTGGTTCTGTGACCAGGCCACGTTGGCGTGGTTTCGCAAGTTAGTCGCTGAGGTGCTGATGAAAGTTCCGCGATCTCGCAACAGCAGGCGAGCAGGCAGGACGGTAAACTGGAAAAATTTCTTGGAGCAATCATGGCAAAGTTTTTGTTGATCTATCGCGATTCCGCCGAGCCTCGGACGCAACCATCGCCGGAGGAAATGCAGGGGTTTCTAGCGATGTGGGGCTCTTGGTTCGAAAAGTTTGGACCGAAGATTTTAGACGGGGGTGACGGGTTATTGCCGACTGGGCGAGTTCTTCAACCGGGTGGGGAGATTGCTAATGGGCCCTACGTGGAGGCGAAAGAAATGATTGGCGGTTACTCGGTGATTGAGGCCGAGACTTACGAAGCGGCGGTTGAGGTTGCTAAGGAATGTCCGATTGCAAAGATTGGCGGCGCGATCGAAATCCGTCAATTCGCTGGATTTAACTAGTGCGATGGCCGACGTAAGCTCGCTGGTCGAACACTGTTTTCGGCATGAGTACGGCCGTTTGGTCGCGGTGCTGACTCGTGCGCTCGGTGTTCGCCATTTGGAGCTTGTAGAGGATGTTGTTCAAGCCTCGCTCGCCAAAGCGATTCAGTCGTGGGGGCGAGGCGGTGTGCCGGACAATCCCACGTCGTGGCTGTACCGCACGGCGCGGAATTTGGCCATCGACGCGCTCCGGCGATCGCAGACCGAACAGCGCGTGGCAGCTGAGCTCAGCCTCGAGCAGCGGTTTTTGAGCTCCGATGCGGGGCTGAGTCCAGGAGAGCTTGAGGATGCTCCGCTTCGGTTACTATTCCTCTGTTGTCACCCGACGATATCTCTGGAATCAAGTGTCGCGCTGGCGCTGAAGACGGTTAGCGGCTTCAGTACGGACGAAGTTGCGGCGGTTCTGTTAATCACCAAATCGAACGCGGAAAAACGGGTGGCGCGTGCGAAAGATAAGTTGCGAGCGTGCGGGGTCGAGTTAGCGGAGCTGAATCCGCATTCGATGGCATCGCGGTTGGAGGCGGTACAAGCGGCGATTTATTTGCTGTTCAGTGAAGGTTATTCATCCACTGCGGGCGATCTGGAATTGCGCAGAGATTTGTGTGAGGAGGCGATTCGGTTGGCGAGGATGCTACTGCGGGTGGATACGCTATCCCATGCAGCGACTGCTGCGCTACTGGCATTGATGCTTATGCATTCCGCGCGTTTCGATGCCAGGTTCGATACGCACGGAGCGATCGTTTTGCTGGAGTCGCAAGACCGTACACGTTGGGACTGGCAGCGAGTGCGCGAGGCGATGAAGTGGATGGAGCGGTCGACGGAATCCAATGAACTGTCTCGCTTTCACATTGAGTCGGCGATTGCTTGGGAGCATTGTCGCGCTGCGAGTTTTGAGCAGATTGACTGGGCGCGGGTGGTGTATTTTTATCAGATGTTAGATCAGTGGTGGCCCGGCCCCATGATTCGGTTGAATGCGGCGATCGCAGCATCCTACGCCTCGGGTCCTGAAACTGGCTTGAGGTGTTTGATTGAAATCCCTGAAGCGGATCGTTGTCGATTGCGGCCTTGGTGGGATTGTGCGGTGGCTGAAACGCACAGTCGGTTGGGGAATGCCAGTGAAGCGATCGCGCACTGGACGGATGCGATGTCACTGGCGACTAACGAGGCTCACCGCAACCTGATCGCTCGTAAGCTGGAGAAGCGAACGAAGGATTGCTGAGCCGCGGCGATTTTTGCCTTCGCGCATTGGACGCAATTTGCTATACCATTAGGTTTGGCGGGGTCGCTTTGTTTCAATTGGCTCTTAACGCAAAAGGGGAAAATAATGGGAAAAGGAAACAACAGTCAGAAGAACGATAAGAAGGGTATGAAGCCGAAGGCTGATAAGAAGAAGGGTGCAAAGACTGAATCCAAGAAGTAATTCAGCTCGTGTACTTTTAAGTTCGAATCTGGGCTTGTCAGGAATCGGGCTAGTTCGAATGCGGGCTAGTTCGAAGGCGTTTTGCTTTAGGTTGCGAGACTCCGCAGTTGCGATATTTGTGTCACAGAAAATGGGACGCAGTATGTGCGACGGCGGAGCGTCGCGGCTGAGAAGTGCAGTAAACAAATGGCGATGGCTTGTG
>JANPLP010000402.1:0-2985 GCA_031426595.1 Planctomycetia bacterium
TCGAGCTAGTGGAAGCGGTGCGCGGTGCTTCACCACTAACGGTAAAACTTGGATTCTCTGATGCAGTGGGTTGATAATGAAACGAAGGGAGCAATTCACGAGCTTCGCGCGTGCCAAAGTCAACCCATTGTTCAACTCGGAATGATTCGACTTTGGGACGTGTGGCTTGTGAATCGACGAAGGCTACCGCGCTATTGGTTGTACCCAGATCGATACCCACGATAAAGCGACTTACTTGCTGCTCGAATGCATCCTTGGTTGGCTCGCTGCTCACGCTTGGGCTGCTCCGGAATCCTCGCTCAGCGCGTCCTCACGCACGTTGAACTCCAGTTTCCAACTTTGGTCGTTACGGACGCTATTGCACCACAATTCGAAGACCCCCAGCTCATTAATCTTGCTGTGAAAGCGAACTGGAACAAAGCCCTCATCCGGTGCGTCGTCGGCGGGCAAGTTCAACTGCATCGGAGCGGTTTCGACCAATTCTTCTTCGTCCCAATCACGGAGAACATTGCCAACACGATCTTCTTTGCGGATGGCAGAAGCGAAGAAGCGAAATTGAACCTCGCGGCCTACTACTAAGCCTACTTCGCGGCCTGGCACATCCGATTCGCTCCCTTCCTCCATGCCGAACGGAACCACACACACGGCTTGCAGAGGCCGCGGCATTCCGGGAATCGCCAAGCCTGCGGACTCGATGCCGACATAATAACTGCGAGCGGTACCGCCACGGATACGCATGCCGCCGTGTTGTTTCGTCCAACCGTAGTAGGCCGCGCCGCGAGCCACCGCGTGATCAAGATCCTCGGGGCTGCCAAGCGAAGCGGGCGTGCGGCCCGACGTAGACCACATCCCCAGCACCGTATGCAATCGCTCGCGCAGCGCGGGGGCTTTGAACACACCGCCATTGAGCAGCAAGTGCAGTCGCGGTTCTGCCGCCACCACTTTCTGACTGGGACTCGACTCGGCGTTCGATGTGACAAAGTGAGCGATGTGTCGAGTGATGGCAGTATCGGATTCAAAGGGCAAGCCGATTTCCTGAAAACCAGAGCTTGGTTCGCGCTGCGGAGTGGCGTCACTGCTGCACTCGGGGAAAAAGCCATCCACCAACAACTGCTGCACGACCTGACGATCCACTTCGATCGAAACCGTGCCCGCGATCAACTTCGATCCGCGTCCGAGCACCGAGATCGTCTCACGTTCCTTGCCGCTAGGGGCGAGCAACGACTCTTTGGCTTTGCGGCATGCGTGCCACAGTGAAACGGATTGCCAAGCGTTAAGCTTCAGCCCTTTCTCCCGGAACTTGCTCGCCGCGAAGTGGGCGAGTGCTAAGTCCATATTGTCCCCACCGACCAACAAATGATCGCCGACTGCCAACCGCCGCAGCACCAATTCGCCACCCTCTTGTTCGGCTCGGAGCAGCGTCAAGTCGGTAGTGCCACCGCCGACATCGCAGACCAACAACGTGTCGCCTTCCTGCATTGCACGTCGCCAGCGATCGCCGGTTTTTTCAAGCCAATGGTAAACGGCAGCTTGCGGCTCTTCGAGCAAAATGAAATCGTCGGGGAGCCCCGCTTGCAGCGCGGCTTCGCGAGTCAATTCGCGGGCGGCCATATCGAACGACGCGGGGACAGTGAGCGTCACGAGTTGTTCGCTGAGCGGATGGTCTGGGTAATTCTGCTGCCAGCTTGCGACTAACTGCTGCAAAATCAACTGCGTCGCGGCCACGGGCGACAACTTCGATAACTCGTCAGGCGCACCCCAAGGCAACAAAGGCGCGTGGCGATCGACTTTGCTGTGACACAACCAGCTCTTCGCGGCCGCAATCGTTCGCTCCGGCTGCTCGGCTGAAGTGCGACGCGCATACTCGCCCACCACAGGGGCCGAAGGATCTCGTCCTGGTATCGCCAGCGCACCGGACTGTTGCTCCTGGTCGGTTTGCAGATACAAAAAGCTCGCCAAACTCAGCAGCGATTCAGTCTGATTCGGTGCCGTCATTTGCTCGATCGGCAGGAGCGCGATTGAAGGCTGCTCCGCTTCGAGATCTGCCAGTGCGACCACGCAGTTCGTGGTCCCCAAATCGATGCCGACCGAATATTTTCTCATGACTCGTAAATTCATCCTGGCTCTGCAAACTCAACAGTCCCGAAGACCCAACATTCCCGCCACAATCCAAGCGATTGCAAGCCGGTTTCGGACCGCTCATTGTACCCACAGGTACTTCATCGTGGAGCGCCTGGAGGCATCCGATTGGGGCTCGCAGGCCGATCGGGCGGCTCATAGGCGTTCACAGGCAACGACTCCGCAGTTATGCTTGGGGCGCTCCTCTATTCACCGCACTGTGATCAAATCGCACTGCGTCAGTCCAGCTCAATTTACATGAGGATGTTCCACGATGCCGATTGGACGAACACTCAAGATTGCACTTGCTTCCGTCACGCTGCTGATGTGCAGTGCGACAGAATTTGTTAGCTCCCAGGAAAAAGGCGAAAAGAAAACAATGCCAGCCGCAGAAATGCTCGCCCCGTGGCGCGGACCGTACGGAGGTGTACCACCTTGGCACTTAGTCCGCGAAGATGAATTTGTAGCCGCTTTCGATGTTGCCATTCAGCAAGCACAGGCAGACATCGAGAAGATTGCGAACAACGCCGAACCGGCAACTTTTGCGAACACCATCGTGGCTCTCGAAACCGCTGGCCGGACGCTCGAACGACTGGGAACGCTGTTCGGCGTCTACACTTCGAATTTGAACGTGGGCCCGATTCCCGATATCGAACGGACGGTAATGCCGAAGTTGTCGGAGCATGATGACAAGATCGTTCAAAATCCAAAGTTGTTCGCTCGTATCGAAGCGGTCTACCAAAGCGCGGAGTACAAGCAACTGAACCCAGTTGATCAACGCTTGGCGGAAGAAGTTTACAAGCAGTTCGTTCGCCAAGGAGCGAAGCTGAGCGTGGAGGATAAAGAACGACTGTCGAAGATCAACAC
>JANPLP010000403.1:0-5131 GCA_031426595.1 Planctomycetia bacterium
GCGTAACCATAAGTGATCGTGATCACGTGAGTCGACAACCAAAACTGAGTATCCAAGACCGCCTGGAGCACATGCATGGTGTCGTTGTTATCGAGGCTCTTAGCCACACTTAACGTGATTACGCCAATAAGCGCGACAGCCAAGTTGCAGACGCCAATTGGATAGATCAGTTCCAGGATCAACCCCAGTAGCGCGGTTGCCCAGCCGATAAACACTGCTGACGAATACAAATTGATGACCGGCGGTCGACCGGAAATGTAAATGCGCGAGACGATGGCGATCGAGTGAATCGCAAATGTCGCGATTAATAACCAAAATGTCCCTCGTCGCAATGTGCTTGAGCCAGTCATGAACGTAAGAAAGGCAAGCACGATAGCGAAGAGATATAAGAACACGGCTTGAGCGGTCGGCGCAAACTTGTTGAACCAACTTTCTGTCTTGGCCTTGCCCATCGAACTAGCCGCAGCAGGCAAGTCGCTGATCGTGGCCATGTACTTGGTCACCGCCGTATTGATTTCAGGCGATTTTTCGTTGCGAACTGCGTCGAGCACGTCGGTGAAAGAACGCAATGCAGGATTGGGTTCAATTCGCTTTGTCGACATTAGATTTTGAACATAAGTTGCGAAGACGGCTGGCCCATACGCTTGCCATTTCCCACTTTCAGCATCCGCGGGATCCGGAACACCTACCGGTGGAATAACTGCTGGCGGCGACCCAGCTTCGATCTGTTGCACCATGTTCACGATCTGCATCAACTGATCCGAGAAAGCACGTCGTGCCTCCTCACTAGCGCTTGCCTCGGAGGGATCAGGCAGCGGTGGCATCCGGTAGCTAACTGTAAGCAAGTTGTAGAGGCTTAATTTCTGATTCAAACTTGCCAGTTTCTGCTCGACCTGCGTGAACTGCTCCGAATCCTTTTTTCGAAGCTCAGCAATCTTCTCGCGAAATTTTTCCATATTCGGCAGCAGAGCCGCGTACGCGTATCGCGAGTCCCCACTCGGCTTCAAGCCGAACAATGTCTGCACCTCTTCCGAGTAGATACGGAATACGGGCGCCTTCGAGGTCCACTCTTGATCAGCCATCACGCCGACCAACCATTCGGTTGGAGCATGCTTGTTATTGTCAGCATCTTTAACGTACGGAATGCTGTTAAAAACCGGCTCGCTGATTACTTGCAATACATTCTTCGCGACGGTATCCAACGGCTTGATGCGGCCTTCGTGCTGTACCGGTATTTGAGCAATCGCTTTCCAATCTGTTTGATTGCGCGCGACACGTTTAGGCATCGCGTAATTCATCGCCACCATCGACACGATGCCAATCCCTGCCGCAACTGGAAGTAGGTGTGTTAGCAGGTAAGAACGTTTTTTGTCATTCTCACCAAACTTGCTGACGTCATCTAAGGTATTCCCATCGAGTGCGCGTCCAGTTGGAATAGCGCCGCGCTCATACCGACTCGCAAACTTGTGGAACGTTCCACCAAAGTGAGCCAGCATGCCCACCAAGACCATCATGCAAGTCACATAAGGAATCACCCAACCCGCGTTTTCAACGACCTGCAAACCAGTGATCTCCATCGTACTGCCGTCAGGGTTACGCGCTTTCTGATATTGGCTTTGATAGAAAGTCTCACCCCGGTACCTAATTGGATTGTTCATCCAAGTGCGCCCTTCTTGCGTTGCGCCGCTAGCCTTATCGGTAATGACGATCACAGATGAGTAATCACGCGGGGTTTCTGTACCGCTGTAATCGACGCGTTCTACATCTTTCAATGTGACTTTATAAGGTTTGTACTCACGTCGAAAACGCAGCGCCAACTCGTACTCCTTGCCATCGACGGTCACTTTCTCATTGCGATCACCCCCGGCACCCACAAACAACTGTGCTTGGTCATTCATGTGCTGGGTGAGCAAAATCGTACCGAGCGCTTCACCGCCGGACTTAGGGAAGATCTGAATATAAGCCGAGGCGATATTCGTACCTTCCATCGCGCCACCCTTAGGCTCGATAGATTTCGCAGCCGCTTGAAGTCCGATCTCGCCCATCGTAGCACGGTTTTTCTCCGCTTCAGTAATACTTGCAAGCGTGCTGTTCGTCATCCATTCGATAACCTTCAGCCGAAACGGGAGCTCATCCGCAGCAATCATTTCGTCGCTCCGCAAAGCGCGACGAATTCGAGCTTCAGGAATTGCAGTGACAGCATCCTGCTTCGGATCACTTGAATCAATGATCGCCAGTTCAAGATTATCTTGCTGAAAAACAAGGCTGGTTGATTCCCCTTCCGCGACACTCAACCGCTGCTCAACCTGTCGATCACCAAACACAAACTGGCCAACCATCATGAGTCCCACACCGGCGTGAATCAAAACGTTGCCACCCCGCACGCCAAACACCATGATCAAGCCGACCAAGCAGACCGAGGACGCAATCCCGGCTTGAAGCAATTGCCACACAATCCTCATTCCCGGGTCGTTCAAGCGGGCGCCGCCGCCTCCAAAAATCATCACCAAGGTGAGTGCGAGTAGCACTGTAACACTGACCCAAGAAAGGATACGCGTTAGTTTTGGCATGTTGCGCGTTTGTAGCGCGTAGACTGTGAGTATCAACGTGGCCAATGCGAAGCCCCCACGAAGTACACTCCACAATGCGTCGTATGAAATGGGCGGTGCACCCTGCAGTCCGTCGGCCGCGTGCCCGCCGATGATCACCACAGTAATAATCGCCGCTCCAATTAAACTCACGATGATCCCCACCGCCAGCTTCGTTCCTTTCGCATGAACCGAAAATCGAGTCGCTTTGGCGGCGATCAAGTTGACCAGCATGATCAGTCCGATTGTCGCACCACCGGGAAACGGAAACACGCCTGGGTATGGCTCTTTGTGCGGGAAGATGGTGATCGGCAGAAGCACATCGAGTGGGATGATGGCTAGCCAAGCGTTGAAGTAAAACCGCTTAACTTCAGCGAGATTCTGTTGATCTTGTGCCAGAGTTCCAAGCAGCAGGAGCAGTATGCCCAGGCCGAACATGGCCACCGTGATCTTCAGCGAACCGATCGCACGCAGGATGGTGTAGGCCAAAGATGCATCGCTCTTCGTTCTTGCTGAAGCCGCAATTGACGATTCGTTCGACCAAGTTCCAGCAGACATGAATACCCCACTTTGCGGAAAATTTTAACTGTAGCTTTGTCAACTTTGCAGTGATGATATTCCCATGGACCAAAGATCGGACCACTGCGATGCGAACCAGCACGTTACCACTTTAGTGATTTGACAAATGAAACGAACGACTCTCGCTGCTGTTCAGCCAGCTTGGCTGGACCGATGAACTTAACGAACAACTGTGACGAAGGTTGCCAAGGAACGATCGCAGCGAGGAAGGCAGCTTGCTCCGGTCCTTCGCTTCCCTTGATCGTGAATAGTGATGTAGGAACGCCGTTGACGTCAATCTTCTCGGCTTGAGACATTAACGAATCAATGGCTGCTTCATCGGCGTCGGGAACCAATTGACGTTGCCAGCGCGCGACGTTCGATCGATCGTCGCCACCCGCCGCAATCACAGTTACCTCCGCTTGCAGTTCGGCTTGGGAAACTTTGAACGTCGCCATACGCATGCCACCCGCTTGACCTTGCTCCCAACCGGGCGGAACTGCGTAAGTCAACTCAGGAGCCGCAGAAGAATTGGCTTGGCCTGCAGGCCCGCGAGGTAGACTTGGTTGCCCACCGGAAAATGGGCCGCCAGCGACGGGACCGCCACCTGCGAAAGGACCCGCCATCTGCCCACTCCCTTTTCCAGTAAGGCTGACATAGTAAGCTCGCGATTCGCCTTGGTTTAGCGTTTGAAGTTCTTGTAGTTCTCGCTGCATTGCGGTCCAGTCCTGAACGCTTAACGAAAGTTGCTTGCGCCAGCGATTTACGTTGTCCAAAACCCAAGTTTGCCAGGAACCATCGTCGGTGGCCGGTGGACTGGCCAGTTGCGTCACTGTGGCACTGATGCCGCCGCTTGGTGGAGAAAGCTTGGCAAATGTGATCCCTCCCGTCCGCTGTTCCGTCCAGCCTTCAGAAAGAGCCCAGGTAGGGTCACCGGACGCTTCGAACTTTACTGAGGAGATGATTTCTCGAAACTGCGCTTCGGTGGCTGCCACGTCACCCGGCGGACCAACCAACTTGAAAAACCAAGTCGTCTCTTTGTGAGGAACGATCGCGCCAAGCATCTGCTGCTCTTGCTGAACAAGCGTTCCCGTTCCTGCCACCGAACGCGGCACTTCCGACTTATCAACTGTGTATTGCCGAATCGTCAAATCTTCGCTGCATCCCACGAACGCTACCAAAATCAGCGCAGCCATCAGCCTCAGCGGCTGATTAATGAGGGAAGTGGTGGACTGACCGAACATAGAGTTTTCCAAGGTTTTAAGTTAACTTCCGTCCACGTAGGGCGTTGCGGCGACGAAAGCGTAAACTTGATCGTCGGCCCACAAGCCATCCTAAGGGGTGGAATGGGTGCGCGGCAATGCGAAATTGCTGTCATCAACTGCGTCGAAAAGCCCTTGCGGGCATGACCGAAAACGCAAAACGACGTCTGTACTGATTCTATCTTGACACGCAGAGTTGGACACTGCGCATGGAGGTGGGATTAAGTTGAGGCGAGGAACAGGCAGGCAGGCATGGCACTTTAAATGACGATCATGCTCCAAGCATGGGGACCGTCTTCATTCGTAGCTCGCGATGAGCTCCGCTTATGCGGTCTCAAGCTGTCGTGTCTCGATTGTAGCGATTTGGACACCGCATTGTCTCCAATCGCCACCGCCGATATTTGCACGATCTTCGCGATTCGGCAACCACACGCCGTTCGCCTGACCCAATGCGGCACCAGCGCGTCACGAACCAGCCACCTTCAACATTTGCCCGTTCATCGCTGGCCAACCTAAAGAACTTCAAACTTCGAAGTCTTAAAGAGCTCATTCGCCTCCAAATTGGTGGTCCTCGCCGGTCTTCAACCGATAGAAAAGCTTGATTTCAACATTCTCCATGGGTAGTCGGGTATGAGCTTTTGTGGTACTTTCTGCATTCGCTTTTTGCGAGCCACTTCTGCGAAGTTCAAGGCGAGCGCTTGCCGACAGAGGCCGAGTGGGAGT
>JANPLP010000404.1:0-4299 GCA_031426595.1 Planctomycetia bacterium
AAAATGAGCAGGTCGGGTTTCGATCGAAATGCGTTGGCGGCCAGAATTAGAAGCTCAGCGGTACGTTCTGCTTGCGCAGCCGATGAGTCATCAGCGAAGTGTTTGGTGAGCTGCTGGAGGATCATGTGTTCGGCGGAGTGCGTTAGGGGAGTCTTGCGCGACGCAACATACCGCAGGGCTTCGATGAGTAGCCGTTGATCTCCTGCGCTCGCAGCCTGCATAACAGATTCCATCAGGTCCGGAATGTCATCAGTGATTTTTGAAGCGGCCCTCAGCGCAGCTTGGCGAACTTCGGAGCTGGGTTCTGCGTTGGAAATCAGGTCGTGAAGAAAATGAAACTCGATAGGGAGCTGACTAGCGTTGGTGGGCACTTGCGCCGTGCTGCTTGTCAACAACTGCAGAGCGGCAATTCGGGCCGCTGGCGGGCGTTCTCGATGCGCGGCAATCGAGCTGAGAATTTCGATCGAGTACGAGCCGCGCTCGATCAATAGGCGACGCGAGGTTTCACGGGTCCATGGATCGGCGCTTGCGAGGTTCTGCAAAAGTTCAGGGTCGGCTTGATCGGCCAACGGTTTTGCATATGTCGAGTTGGACTGCGAAGTAGTTTTCTCGGAGATGAAAAAGATGCGACCACAGTCATCGCCCCAGCGTTCATCAACTCGCTTCTTTAGTTCCTCGGGGACCCACTGCGGATGTTCGATGACAGCGCGGTGCATATCGACGACTATGATGCCGCCAGGAGCGGGAGCAATATTGACTGGGCGAAACCAAGGATCGCGGCTGGCCAGCCACTCTTTACCAGTGGATTGTGAAGCGGATGTCGGGGTCAGCGATAGATCGAACAGGGACGAATGAACCAGACTGCCGGTGGGTTCGCAAGCAAAAATTCGGGAGCGACCGAGGGCGGCTTCGCGGGGAAACGGGTGCCAGTGCACTCCGCACGCGGCGGTGAATTGGCCGGAGTGGAGATTCGAGGTCGTCCACGCGTTGACGAGCGGGAAGACTTGCGATTGATCGCCGGCGGGAATCAGATCCACGACGCTGGGGATCAGACCAGCGAGAGGGTTACCAATCAAATCGGATTGCTCGAAGCGGACCATGACAGCGGGATTACGATTGCTGCAGAAGATCCGATTGCCGATCGCGTCGAAGCAGAGTCCAAATTGTGCGGGGCCGGTGATCGGTTCTAGTTTTTTTAGTTGAGGATGAAAGCGCACATCGCGGCTGCCAAGGTTGATTGGTTGGTCGGAGGGGGAGCGAAAGTCAGGTCCCGCGATGACGTTGCCACCACGGAGGCCGCTGGCGATATACCACCAACCGTCTGGTCCGAGCCGCGGATGGTTGGCGCGGAGTTGTTCGTTATCGCGCGAGAAACCTTCGATCCAAAGCTGCTGGGAATCGGCTTTTGAATCGCCGTCGGTATCGCGGAACCAGACAACTTGGCCGGCTAAGGTAACGACAGCGCCGTCTTTCCAGAGCGCCAGTCCGGTGGGCATATCAAGTTGATCAGCGAAAACGACGGAAGATTCAAAGTGGGCATCGCCGTCGTGGTCAGTGAGGATGCGGATGCAACCGGCGGGAGATTTGTGGGTGGGGTATGGATAGTCGCGCATTTCGACCACCCACAATCGGCCATGAGCATCGAAGGCTGCGTCAACGGGATCGATGACTTGAGGTTCATGCGCGATGACTTGGACTGCGAATCCCGATTGCAGCTCGATGCTGGCTAGCGACTCGGCGGGGGACAGCGGAGTGCTTCGCGGTGGGACTGATTGGCCAAAAGTGGAGCCGAGGTCTGTGAAACTGCACATGAGCACAGCACACCAACGAACGTAACTGCTGAGCATGCTGCACCCGCGTTTTACAAGAGCTTACATCGGAGCGAAATTACTTGATCGAGTACAGCGCATCATAAGTCCGGAGGTACAAGGCACCGCCGGCGACAAGTGGTGAAGCGGTGATCGGTTCGCCGAGATCATTCGAGGCAACGATCGAGAACTCGCGTCCCGCTTTGACGACTGTACAACGACCATCTTTGCCACAGAGATAAATGTGGCCGCCAGCGTACAACGGGCTGGCACGATGCTGAACCGTATGAGTGCGTTCAAAGTAAATCTCTTTACCGGATTCGATATCCAAGCACTGTAGCTTGCCATCGGTGTGCAGCAGATAGACCAAGCCATCTGCAGTGACGGGAATTGAGACGTCAGGAGTGACTTCGTTCATCCAGCGAATCAGTTTTTTATTGCCGGTGACATCACCCTTTAGTTCATCGGTCACGTTAATTGCTAGCGACGGTCCCTTCTTGCAAGTTGGGATAAGGATCAAACCGGGCACGACCAGCGGCGAAGCGACGAATCGAAAGGTGATATCATGCTGCTTCGGATTGATTTCGGTGGGGCCATTCAAGCCTCCGAAGCGCCACAGTTCCTTACCATCTTCGAGGGCATGGCCGGTGGTGCAATCAGCCCCGTGGACCACGAGGAACTTGCGTTTGCCATCTTCATACATGAACGGCGAAGCGTAAGAGTGTTTGCATTCAAAGTCGGCGTTCGTGATACGGTCGACTTCCCAGGCAGTTTTTCCGGTCAGCTTATCGAGCTTGATGACTTTGCCGGTGCGGGTGTCATCATCGCGCCGCATCGGACCGTGAATTAATTGCAGATACAGGTGATCGCCATTGAGGAAGGGGGTTGAGGTCAGACCGAATTGGATATCGAGTTTTCCAAAGCGTTCACCGACATCGAATTTCCAAACTTCGTTGCCATCGAAATCCAAGCAAGCGAGTATGCCGGTGGAGAAGAAGACCCAAACATGTTTACCATCGGTGCTGGGGGATGGTGACGCCGAGTTCCCTTCGCCGGCGCGTGCGTCTTGATTGCCGCTGGCAACTTGTTTGCGCCATAGTTGTTTTCCGTCAGTGGCGGAGATGCACAGCAGGACCAGTGCGTCGCCGTCGGCGGAAGTGACAAAAATCTTGTCGCCCCAAACGGCTGGAGTCGCTCCCCCTTGGCCTGGCAGAGGGCTGCGCCAAGCTACATTTTCGGTTTTGGACCACTTGGTCGCGACCGCTGCTGCAGTGGACACGCCGTCTCCGCGCGGACCGCGCCATTGCGGCCAGTCTTCTGCGCGGGAAAGCTGGGCGAAGATACAAATGGCGCTCAATGCGAAGGCTCTTGTCAGCATGATTATCTCGCAGTTAGAAAAGATATCGTGGTTGGGATGTCCCGCGGCAAGCTGGCAGACTACTGGAAAGGATCTGGCAGCAATGTAGGCGGGCAAGCGGATTGCAATTTGGTGGGTGCGGGTTGGATTGCTCAGTGGGAACGGCCATGCCAACAGGCAATCAGTATAGCACAGTCGCTTTTCATCGCGGAATGTGCGTCAGCGATTCCTAGAGGGCCAGAGGCCCAGAGGCCCAGAGGCCCAGAGGGCCAGAGGGCCAGAGCCAGAGGGCCAGAGGGCCAGAGGACCAGAGGCCTAGGCTCGTTTGGGCGGTTGCTGAATGAAGAGTTTGGGGCGAGGTGTGTTGGTGGAAGGCGCGGTGGGTTCGATGAGGCGGGGGTCGGATGGTGGTCGAACAGTGCGTCCGGTTTGTGAACTGACCATCGGTGTGTGCAGCGTTGGCGGTGCGCCGGCTGGCAGCGGGCTGGTTGATACGGCCGACGGCTGTTCGTAAGCGGGTACTAGAGGATGTAGCGGTGAGCCGATGGTGGCGGGAAGTGGTTGGGGTGCGACGGATGAGGCCATTTGTCCAGGTGTGTAAGAATTGTCTGAGAGAGTATCAAGGGGTCGCGTGGTGCCTGCGTTTACTGGCCAGTTCACTTCAGGTCGAGTCGCATCGCGACTTGCCAGAGCTTCGTTGCGTGCGTTTTGAAAGAACTGCGGTGGCGCAACGGACTCATCAGGCCACTGCTGGACGTGATTCTCGAACTTGCGAACCAAGCTGCTGTTACTAGGCGATGCACCGGAGTGGGTGTCGGCTTGGGTGCCCGAGTTCCTGCCAGAGCTGATGGCTGGATCGATCGATGGAGCGCCTGACCAGCGGGCGTCGAAATTGGGTTGAGTGGATGCGAAAGCATCAATGTGGGAGTCGGGAAGCGAAGCTGTTCCTGAGTTCGTATCGGCATCCGGGTTGGGTTTCAAGCCATGTCCCATCCATGGCCGCAGTTGTGCGGGTGTGGCAACTTTGTCATCGGAGCCGAGCGGAGGCAATGACTCGTGGCGCAGATTTTCCCTCACCAACTGATCGACTTGGGGACCTTGGTCAGCCCAAGCGGGCAGTTTGGCGGGGCCGCT
>JANPLP010000405.1:0-7955 GCA_031426595.1 Planctomycetia bacterium
CTTCGCAAAGCCTCAGGGCGTGCCACCGAAAAACGATCGACCCTAAAACTAAAGTTGGATGAAGCACTAGGATTACAATCCGCCGTTTGGGGTGGTCATCAGCCATCGAATTTTGCGGCCTCAACTACGTTAGATCGGATCCTACTAAGGGCAACCTTGACGCGACACAAGTCTTATCAGTTGACGACCAGAAAAAATTCGAGACCTGTCAGCCCCTAGGACACTCTGGATTTGCTTCAAGGAGGGTTTTTAGCTGAAGTGCGCGGCTTGTCAGAAAGCACTCGGGGCATTAGGTTCAAGGGTTGGCTTGCACACTTGCGAGCCCCATTTCGTTAAACGATGCTAAACAAGCTGCTAAATATGATTGCTCAAGACAAGGCCACCCAGCTTCCCGACGACCAACGGATTGTGATGACCGCGGTTGGACTGACGAGCCCGAACGGAAATAACCTCGAGTCGTACCGCGCTAGCCTGCTCGAAGGCCGCTCTGGAGTGCAGCCGTACGAGATTCGCTACGTAGGCAAAACGCTAGCGGGAATCTGCGATTTTCCAGCCACTCAATACCAATCGAAAAAGGATGTCCGCCGCGGCACTCGGGCTGGTAGCGTTGGCATCTGGGCCGCTAACGAAGCGATCGCTCGCAGTGGACTCAACTGGGCCAACGTCGATAAATCTAAAGTCGGCATTTACATCGGCGTCACGGAGCATGGCAACGTCGAAACCGAAAATGAAATCTATCAAATCAAGGCCTTCGATTACGATACCCAGTACTGGTCGCATCACCACAACCCGCGGACTGTCGCGAACAATCCCGCTGGCGAAGTGGCATTGAATTTAGGGGTGACTGGTCCGCACTACACAATCGGCGCTGCTTGCGCCGCAGGCAACGCAGGCATCATTCAAGGTGTGCAGATGTTGCGTTTGGGTGATTGCGATTTGGCAATCGCGGGAGGCGTGTCTGAGAGCATCCACACGTTTGGAATTTTTGCCAGTTTCAAGAGCCAAGGTGCGTTGGCGACTCATGATGAACCGGCCAAAGCCTCACGTCCCTTCGATCGCGATCGAAACGGCATCGTCGTATCCGAAGGTGCATGTCTGTACATTCTCGAACGGTTGAGCGATGCCAAAAAACGCGGCGCCGAGATCCTAGCTGAAATCGTTTCCTATGCCATCAACACAGACGCAACCGATTTTGTACTTCCCAACCCAGAGCGTCAAGCGCAGTGTGTGGAACTTGCGTTAAAGCGAGCTGGTCTTGCTGCGGACGCGATCGATATTGTCAGCACCCACGCGACAGGTACCAGCAGCGGTGATTCGCAAGAATGTTTGGCGCTGCGCAAGGCTTTTGAAGGTTGCGAAAGTACCTACTTCAATAACACGAAGAGCTTCATCGGACACACGATGGGGGCCGCCGGCGCGCTGGAACTTGCCGGTAACTTGCCGAGCTTCAAGGACAAAGTAGTTCATGCCACGATCAATCTTGACAACCTAGATCCTGAATGCGCCATTCAAGGAATCGTTGCCAATGAAGCTCGTGAGGTGCCCCGAGTCAGGTATATACTCAACAACTCATTCGGAATGCTCGGAATCAATTCGGTACTCATTGTACGACCCTTCGCATGACGCCTGAATACTTCTCGCTTCATGTAAATTTTCCAGTTGAGGGAATTGCTGGTTGAATCGCCAGGATCCTCCAAAGATAATGCAACGCGATACCCACACTCCCCTATTCCCATCCTCCCTCGAAAGGTCTTGCAATGCGATGTCTTCGCTTTGCCGCTTTGGCGCTAGCTCTCTATTCCATCTCTTCAACCGCTTCGGCGCAAGAGTACCTGAATGGAATCAAATGGCCGAAACCCGAAATCATTAAACCTGGCGAAACCGATTCGCAGCCACCCTCAGACGCAATCGTGCTCTTCAACGGCAAAGACCTTTCAGCCTGGGAAAACGGTGATCGCTGGAAAGTCGAAGAAGGAGTGATGATTTGCGGTAAAGGTGTTGTGACTTCAAAGCAGAAGTTCGGCGACTGCCAAGTTCATATCGAATGGTCGGCTCCCACACCACCCAAAGGTTCGAGCCAAGCTCGCGGTAACAGCGGCATTTTCTTGATGGGTATCTACGAGTTGCAAGTTCTCGATTCGTTTGATAATGAAACTTACTATGACGGACAAGCCGCAGCGATCTACAAGCAAACTCCTCCGATGGTCAACGCGATGCGCGCCCCAGGGCAATGGAACAACTATGACATCATTTGGACTTGCCCACGTTTCAATGATGACGGCTCTCTCAAGTCCCCCGCCTTCATTACCGCTGTGCACAACGGCGCCGTCGTACTGAACCACTTCGAACTGAAAGGCGACACTCCCTTCAATCGCCCACCGCAATACAAAAAGCATGACGCTACTGGCCCGATCACACTGCAGGATCACGGCGATCCAGTTCGATTCCGAAACATCTGGGTTCGAGAAATCAAACCGGTTGTCGGCGAACAAGTTCGCGAGCCTTTCATCCGCAAAGGCGATGTAGAAACGCCAATCACCAAGTAGCGCGTGCTAGGTCAATACAAGTGGCACAGCGAGACAGCAAACCAGAAGCGCGGACATTTTGTCCGCGCTTCCAAAGTTGAAATAATTGACTCGGCTGTATCCCCGTAACAAGCAGTGTGCGATGTCAGGTTCTAGTTTTACTTGTACCCTATCTTTAGCTCTGCCACGTGGATTTTACTTCATAAAATCCGCTAATGAGCGATCATAGAAGCGATACGTTTTCGCTCGCTTCACTCCACCTCGTTCAAGGCTGGAGCGCGACAAATGATTGGACTCTAGCACCCAACTGAATTCGCCATGCGTGATGCCCATCTCGAGAATATCGGGCAACATGCGCTCGAGCGCTAACAGACCAAAACCCCAGCGCTGGTACTCGGGCAATACATTAGTACTCATCAATCGCACACGCTTAAGCTTCCGCTTGCTCATTAACAAACGGATGAACCCGAACGGAAACAAGCGACCTTTGATCTGCTTGATAACCGGGTTGAAATCGAGCAGCCCCAAGCCGGAGCCAATCGGTTTCCCATCGACTTCGATGACAGTGGTGATCTTCGGGTCAATCAAGTGCCGCAAGCCTTTTGCTTGATGCGCCACCTCCGCGGGAGACAACGGCACGAAACCCCAAGTAGCAACTAGCGATTGGTTGTAAATATTGAGGAACAGCTTCACCTCTTCATCAAATCGCTTCAAGTCGAAACGACGCACTTTGACATTGAAACGACGTTTGACTTCGGACGCGACGAATGCCAGCTTCGGATCCAACGTAGCGATCTGAGACACCACACCCTCGTAGGCATAGCAGTCCTCGCACTTCTCGAAGCCGCAACTTTTGATCAGCTGGTCGTAATAGGGTGGGTTGTAAGTCATCATGAAGGTCGGGGGCGAATCAAAGCCATCGACTAGCGTCGCCACTTCATAATTCAAGCTTGGATTGCAAGGTCCTCGAACGTCGGTCATTCCTTGACTTACAAGATGCCGACACGCGGCTGCAAACAATTCGTTCGCCGCCTGATGATCATCGATACACTCGAAAAATCCAAAGAAACCTCGCTTCTCCTTAAATCGCTCGTTATGACCGTGGTTAACGATTGCAGACACTCGACCGACGACCAAGCCATCTTTGCGTACTAAGAAATTCTCAATGGTCGCATTGTCATAGAACGGATGTTTGCGGAACCCAACCAGCTCTTTGATATTTTGCAGCAATGGCGGAATCCAGTTGGGATCGTCTTTATAAATTCGCCAAGCTAGATTGAGAAACTCGGCTTGATCTTTGCGACCGCTGACTCGGGAAACTTGATAACTGGCTGCCATCCGTGAATCAATTCTTGAAAAGTACTAAGGATTTTTACTAATAACAGATCGCTCAAAACAACAGCGTCCGCAGCACAAAGCTCGGACGCTAGAGGCAATTCAACTCGCTATCGTACCGCTTACGAGGCCTTCTTTAATGAAAGCATGTACTCGACGACATCGACCAAATCTTGGGTACTGAGTGCTTCGATCAAATTTTCGGGCATCAGTGATTTTTCTTGCTTCTTCAACTGCTCAATCTCACTGCGAGGCAGAACACGCTCGATGCCCTGCGCATCTTTAATGGTCACTTTGTCATCGGTTTGGCTGACCATCAATCCAACTACGACCTGACCTGATTCAAGCAACGCCGAGTAGCTTTCGAAATTATGGCTGATACCAGCCGACGGATCGAGCACCGAAACCAACATCGCTTCACGTGTCAGCTTGCTTCCAATTTCAGTTAAGTCCGGTCCAACGATTTTTCCTTGCCCACGAACTTGATGGCAATTGGCGCACGTGCCAGTGGTTTTAAAGATCTTTTCGCCCCCGCTGACATCGCCTTTCCGTGTGATCAACTCTGCCAGTGGTGGAACCGACGCCTGACCGCGTGACTTCGGACTTGGTAACAACTCATCGGCAGCTTTGCGGATCTCCTCTTTGCGATTCGACCGCAGAGCCGAACCAGCCACAAAGCGAACTTCGTTGGGCAACGTGCCAGCGCGCGCTGCGCTTAGCAATACCTCAGCACCCGCATCCGTACGAGCCAGTCCTTTGGCGATCGCCATTTTTGCTTCCGGTAGCGCCTTCACTTCGTTCAGCAACAGGGTCATCAGCTTCACAGTGCCGCGACCATTGCACAGCGCCAACACTTCTGCAGCTCGCGAAGCAACTTCGAGCTTCTCGGATAGAACCAACTGTTTCACTTCGCTATCTTTTTCACTCGCCAGCAATGCCTCAAAGGCCCCTACGCTCGTTGAGTCCACATCGCCCGACATGCCGAGTTCTATCAAACGCGATGTCGAGTCACTGGTGCCAAGCTGTTTTAAAATGCGAAGCTGTTCAGCCCGATCTTTGGTTCGTCCCAGCACGCGAGCCACCACTTCCGCCAATTCAGCTCGCTCCCCTAATTTTTGGTCCGGCAATTTCAACATCGCTTCAATCACCAATTGATCGCGACGCATCGACTCAGCTTCGTTCTTGGCCAGAGGTAACTTCAGCAATGAAGTTAGGGCGGCCGTACGATCTGCAACCGTGTGAAAATCCAGGCTACGCAAAAATCGTGGCACTTCAGTGGCCGGCAGACTGTAATCTGCCAAAATCTTTGCAACCTCAGCTGCCCCTTGCGGGGCTCGACTACGCCACACGATATCGCGTCTACCGGGGTTGGATGCAATGTCAGGCAATCGCATATACGCCGCTAAGCAATCTGACCAACGCAATTCTGCGGCGATTCCCAACGCCTCGAGATACCAGCGATCTTGGCCGTCATGTTGAGCCGCTAACTCTGCCCAGATTTTTGGCATTGCTGCTGATTTATCAAAGCGTATCGCGACCGCGAGTTCTCGTCGCACTTGCGGCGAAGCATCGCGCGATAAACTCGCGGCGTACTTCTCAATTGGCATGCCCAACTGTCTCGCTAATCGAATTCCCATCATGCGCACGTCTGCATCGCGATCAGCCAGCGCCATTCGCTGAGCTTCATCGCCATGACCAGGCAACTTACCTAGAGCCCACAGTGCGCGAGCTCGCAATCGAGGGTTCTCATTTGCAGCCAATTTTTTCAGCGGCCCAACAGCTTCGGCAGCAAACTTTTGAATCGCTTCCCAAGCCATAAAGCGGACGGATAAACAAGGGTTCTGCAATGCAGCGACAGCCCCCGTTGCTGATGAGAAATCGAACTTAGGGACTACATACTTGGTTTCCGGTGGGGCTAGGCGAAACAATCGGCCGCGTTCCATGTCCTGCATGTTATGACCACCCACACCCGGATCATACCAATCGGTAACAAATACGCTGCCATCCGGAGCCACACAGACATCCGCCGGCCGGAACCAACGATCCTCCTCGCCCACTAACATATTTACAATCTCTGCTTTGTACCCGGCTCCGTCAGTGGTAGTTGGATACGCTCGTACAACATTCGGGCCTGCGTCGCAGTGCAAGACTTGATTGCGATAAACTTCGGGTAACAAATCACCTTCATAGACCGCGATACCAGTCGGCGATCCGGCCCCCGTGATCAGCATCGTGGGCACAACGCCTGGATCATTTAAATGCCAATGTTGCAGCGGTATCTCAGACTCCATATTGGTCCTGGTAGCTCGCCAGCCTTCGCCGGTGATCTGATCGACGTAGCCATAGTTACCAAACTCCATGACATAGTTGATACGCGTTGCGCGGTTGCCATCGTCGTCATTGTCCGACTGCCACAGTCCCCCAAAGGAGTCGACAGTGACTTCGTAGTTGTTACGAAAATTGTAGCCGAGCACTTCGAACTCGGATCCGTCCAAGTTGCAGCGGAAGGGCATGCCGTTTGTATAAGGCTTACCATTGTCGCGCACTTCGTTGCCGGCTTTATCAACCACAATCTTGCCGGCTGCATCATGAACGGTGTGTCCAGTGTTGCCAAAGTTCCAGTAGAGTTTCCCGTCGGGGCCGAATAAGAAAGAGTGCGCGGAGTGATCATGTTGAGGATCCCCTGTTTTCGTAAAGAACAGTTCTTTACGGTCAGGTTTGTCATCGCCATCTTCATCCGTGAAGATCCAGACGTTGGGTGAAGCCGAAACGATTACGCGATTCCCCAGAACACAAATTCCCATCGCCGAATCGATATCTCGGCCCTGATAGTAGACTTTCGACTGATCTGCTTTGCCGTCTTGATCGGTATCTTCCAAAATCAAAATGCGATCCCCTTCAGGACGCTCACCATTGTGTCGCCGATAGTTCACTACTTCGCATACCCAAATGCGACCGCGATGATCCACATCGAGATTCGTTAACGATAGCAAGTCGGGTTCTGAAGCGGTCAGCGTAGCAGCCAATCCGGGTGCGACCGTCAAACCTTTAACGGCCAGTGCGGGATCGTGCTCGCTGTTCTCCTTACTGCCACTGCCGCCTAAACCAGGCGCGGCGTCCGCATAAACCTGGAAGCGAACTGAGGTGATCGCGCCACCATTTTGTTCGGTTCCGCCGTCATCCAACGCACCGCGAGCTTTAAATTTCGTCATCCCCGCTGGAACGTCAAAACCGATCACTGAATTGGCGTGAGCACCGATCCCTTTTTCAAGCAACTTACCCTGTACGCGAAACGGCTGGCCGTTGGCGTTTTTGTTCTTTTGTACACTTCCCCATTGGCTGGTAGCAGTTGTCCAGTTCAAAGTAGTCATGTCTAACGGCTTGTCTTTACCGAGAAACGTCGGCTCCAGCCAATCAGCCCAGTCGCATGCAAAATTTCCATCAGCATCATTGGCAACCAAGAAAATTTTCTTGGCACCTTGGAGATCAACTTCAATATCAACTTGATGACCGGGCGTCTTAGTCGTCACAACGGGACTGTCAAAAAGCAATTTTGCTTTGGTCGTTTTCGTGTTCGATTGAGGGGCAACCCCGACACTCGTCAACTTAAATTCAGACTTCGTTTTCTCTGCGTCGAACTTCTCTGGAATCGGTTCGTCTTGACCTGCCTTCAATACATCGAAGGCAGGCTTCATGACTGGCAAACCGCCCGCGGGAACCTCTGCTTTAGCCGTCCAGCAGATCGCGTTGCAAACAATCTTAAGAATGTCTTCGCGTCCCCAGTTCCAATGATAGTGCCCACCGGTAAATCCAAACGAGCGACCGCCATCGGGACGATCGTAAGCCCACGCCATATGTTGCGGTATTCGTTCAGCAACTTCCTTGCGGACTGCCGGATTGCCGCTGTGCGGACCGTCAGGTCGATTCATGGTGGCCTCGGGCGGAACAGCGCTCAGCAGCGGAGTGACCCCTTTCATCTCAGGCTGGAAACGCATGTGAAAGTACCATTCATCGTTGGCGACAAAGGGCTTCACGCCACGCGTGGCCGGATGTTCTGGCAAAGTGCTAAAGTTCGCATCCCAGTGCGGGTTGACG